>NZ_JAZGQA010000087.1:0-18173 GCF_048593855.1 Yersinia sp. 2542 StPb PI | reverse complement strand
CACTAGCTAATGTAAACCTCCGGGCTTTGAATGAACTCTCTCTATCGCACATGCGGGCGCGCCAGTAGATGTTAAGGATATCAGTATGACTGATTTATCACGGCGTAAATTGCTGACTGGCCTTTGGCAAGCAGATAAACGAGAACTTTCAGTGCATAGGCCCCCCTGGTCGGTGATGGAAGCCGATTTTATTGCTGGCTGTACCCGCTGTCATGCCTGTGTGACTGCCTGTGAAACCGGCGTATTGGTGGTTGGCAGTGGCGGATTCCCCGAAATAGATTTCCAACGTGCTGAATGTAGTTTTTGTCAGGCCTGTGCACAGGTGTGTGAGGCCGGTGTTTTTACCGCAACAGCTCTGACGCCCTGGCGACTTAAAATCAACATTTCAGAGCGCTGTTTACCTTTCCACAATATTGAATGCCGTAGCTGTCAGGATAGCTGTGAGAGTAGGGCAATTCGATTTCGTCCGCGCGTAAACGGCATTGCTCAGCCCGAATTAGACCTTCCTGCTTGTAACGGATGTGGTGCCTGTGTGCCCAATTGTCCGGTTCAGGCAGTAACCCTTACCCGGAGTGAAGATGGACGATAAAGAATGGCATGTCTGTGGATTGGTGCTGCAAGCCAAACCGGCGCGAATTGCACAACTGATCGACGACCTGTTGGCTATCCCGGGAACAGAAATACCCACCAGTGATGCCACTCTGGGCAAGTTGGTGGTGGTTATGCAGGCGGCGCGCTCAGACGTGCTCCTGAATCATATTGAGTCAGCACGTAATCTGGATGGTGTGCTGGCTGTATCGCTGGTTTATCACCAGCAGGAAAGCCAAGGTGAGGAAATGCCATGAAACTCAGCCGCCGGGATTTTATGAAGGCCAATGCTGCGGTAGCCGCAGCCGCCGCCGCCGGATTGACCATACCTACTGTCGCTAAAGCCGTGGTGGGTGAAACAACAAATGCAATAAAATGGGACAAAGCACCTTGCCGATTCTGTGGCACTGGCTGCGGTGTATTGGTCGGAACACAAAATGGCCGTATCGTGGCGTCGCAAGGGGATCCCGACTCACCGGTTAACCGTGGGTTAAACTGCGTCAAAGGCTATTTCCTGCCGAAAATCCTGTATGGCAAAGACCGACTGACTCAACCGCTGCTGCGCATGAAAGACGGTCAGTATGATAAAGAAGGTGATTTTACCCCGATAAGTTGGGAGAAAGCCTTTGATATCATGGAGCTGAAATTCAAAAACGCGCTAAAAGAAAAAGGCCCAACCTCGGTGGGTATGTTCGGCTCTGGCCAATGGACGGTATGGGAGGGCTATGCGGCTTCCAAGTTGCTGAAAGCAGGCTTCCGCTCCAACAATCTGGACCCGAATGCTCGTCATTGTATGGCCTCTTCGGTGGTGGGTTTTATGCGTACCTTTGGTATGGATGAACCTATGGGTTGCTTCGATGATATTGAAGAAGCAGATGCATTCGTGCTCTGGGGATCCAATATGGCAGAAATGCACCCGATTTTGTGGTCGCGCATGACCAGCCGCCGCCTGACCGATGACAATGTCAGGATCGCCGTCCTTTCTACCTTTGAGCACCGTAGTTTTGAGCTGGCAGATAACCCGATCGTCTTCACGCCACAGACCGATCTGGCCATCATGAATTACATCGCCAATTACATTATCCAGAATAATGCTGTTGATCAGGGTTTCCTCGACCGCCATGTGAATTTCCGCCGTGGTGCCACCGATATCGGTTATGGTCTGCGCCCAACCCATCCGTTGGAAAAAGCCGCCAAGAATCCGGGTAGTGATGCCTCCGAGCCGATGAGTTTTGATGATTTCAAAGCCTTTGTCGCGCAATATACCCTAGAGAAAACCGCTAAAATGAGCGGCGTGCCGGAGGATCAACTGGTGTCATTGGCGCAGTTGTATGCTGATCCGAAAGTAAAATTAGTCTCCTACTGGACCATGGGTTTTAACCAACACACCCGCGGGGTTTGGGCCAACAACATGTGCTACAACCTGCACCTGTTAACCGGCAAAATCTCTAAACCGGGGTCTGGCCCATTCTCTCTGACCGGCCAGCCTTCTGCTTGTGGCACAGCCCGTGAAGTGGGGACCTTCTCCCATCGTCTACCGGCAGATATGGTGGTGACCAACGAAAAACATCGCCAGATTGCTGAAACCAAGTGGCAACTGCCTGCCGGCACTATCCCTGAGAAGGTGGGGCTGCATGCGGTGGCGCAAGATCGCGCGCTAAAAGACGGCACCCTTAATGCTTACTGGGTGATGTGTAATAACAACATGCAAGCGGGTCCGAATATCAATGAAGAGCGCATGCCGGGTTGGCGTGATCCGCGCAACTTTATTGTGGTTTCTGACCCTTATCCCACTATCAGTGCACTGGCTGCTGATCTTATTTTACCGACTGCGATGTGGGTGGAAAAAGAGGGTGCTTATGGCAATGCAGAGCGACGCACCCAATTCTGGCGTCAGCAAGTCCCTGCACCAGGCGAGGCGAAATCTGACTTATGGCAGATTGTCGAGTTCGCCAAACGCTTCAAAGTTGAAGAGGTTTGGCCTGCTGAGTTGGTCGATAAAAAACCGGAGTATCGCGGTAAGACGCTGTATGACGTGCTGTTTGCCAACGATGTGGTCAGCAAATATCCACTGAGTGAAATCCCCGCCGATCAACTGAACGACGAAGCACGCGATTTCGGCTTCTACATTCAGAAAGGGCTGTTTGAAGAGTATGCCGATTTTGGTCGCGGACACGGCCATGACTTAGCACCGTTTGACCGTTATCACCAAGAGCGCGGCCTGCGCTGGCCGGTGGTGAATGGTAAAGAAACCCTCTGGCGTTACCGTGAGGGGTTCGATCCCTTCGTGCCGAAAGGCGAAGAGGTGCGTTTCTACGGTAAGCCTGACGGCAAGGCGGTAATTTTTGCGCTACCCTACGAGCCTGCGGCTGAAAGCCCGGATCAGGAATATGACCTGTGGCTCTCTACCGGCCGTGTGCTGGAGCATTGGCATACCGGTTCCATGACCCGTCGCGTTCCTGAGTTACACCGTGCTTTCCCTGAAGCGGTGCTATTCATTCACCCACTGGATGCCAAAGCCCGTGATTTGCGGCGTGGTGACAAAGTGAAAGTAATTTCACGCCGTGGCGAAGTGACCTCATTGGTAGAAACCCGTGGTCGTAACCGCCCACCACAAGGACTGGTGTATATGCCGTTCTTCGATGCCGCGCAGTTGGTCAATAACCTGACGCTGGATGCCACCGATCCGTTATCCAAAGAAACTGACTTCAAAAAATGTGCAGTGAAGTTGGCACGGGTAGTGGCGTAATTGAGATTGCCTGCCCTGCGGGGCAGGCATGAGCAGCCAGTTATAACCCTCATCCAGGGATGCTCAGGATAAAGACGGTGTACTCAGGAGAAAATAATGAATAACACGATTTTTAAATCATTCAACCGCCGGTTTTTGTCAGTTATATCGCTGCTGGCGGTGTTGGTGATCGCCGGTGCAGCCACTGCTGCCAGCAATGTCGAAATGGACTTGACTCAATCACCAGAAGTGTCTGGCACGGCTGAAGGCAAAGTGAAAATGCCGAAACAGCAACAGCGCATGGCACTGAACTATGTTAACCAACCCCCGCTGATCCCGCATAGCGTGGATGGCTATCAAATCAGTAAAAATACCAATCGTTGCCTGCAATGCCACGGTGTGGAGCACTATCGCACCACCGGAGCACCGCGTGTCAGCCCAACCCACTTTATTGACCGTGATGGCAAAGTATCGAGTGAAGTCTCACCACGTCGCTATTTCTGCCTGCAATGCCATGTGCCACAAACCGATGCCGCACCGATTGTCGGTAACAGCTTCCAGCCAGCCCCTGGCTTTGGCCAATAACCGAAATGAGCGATAAGCGAGATAAGTTATGAGCGAAACTAAAAAGCCCGGTGTTATCAGACGTATATGGCAGTGGTGGCGCAGGCCAAGCCGGCTGGCGCTCGGGACTTTACTGCTGATTGGCTTTGTCAGTGGCATCATTTTCTGGGGGGGATTTAACACCGGCATGGAGATGGCGAATACCGAGAAATTCTGTATTAGCTGCCATGAGATGAAAGATAACGTTTATCAGGAATATATGGGGACCATCCACTACAGCAACCGCAGTGGTGTGAAGGCGACCTGCCCGGATTGTCACGTTCCCCATGAGTGGGGGCCAAAGATGCTGCGTAAAATCAAGGCGAGTAAAGAGCTGTATGCCAAGGCTTTCGGCCTGATTGATACCCCGCAAAAGTTTGAGGCTCACCGCCTAACCATGGCCGAAAATGAGTGGGCGCGAATGAAAGCCAATGGCTCGCAAGAGTGCCGTAACTGCCATAATTTCGACAATATGGACTTCACCGCACAAAAAACGGTCGCGGCGAAAATGCACAGTAAGGCGATAACCGAAGGGAAAACCTGTATCGACTGCCACAAAGGGATAGCCCATAAGTTACCGGATATGAAGGATATTCCTACCGGCTTCTAACATCGCCTTTCTCCTTGGCGTTGCCGCAGTGTTAGCTGTTGAGTGACCTTGAGATGCCCTGTGGACGTCGTGTCGACAGGGCATTTTTTATTATGCGGGTTCCTATTGCAAAAAAGCAGGCACTAGCGTTAGCTAAGTAAATAAAATTTTATGATGTTGTTCGGAGTAGAGAAGGGTTTATGTCAGTCAAAATTGAAAATATTCAGAGTGAATTATTATCCAAAAACTGGTTCAAACTACACAAATACACCTTTGATTTAATAACTGATAACGGGACTCCGGTACAACAGATTCGTGAAGTGTATGACCGGGGTAACGGCGCAACCATTCTGCTGTATAACCGCCAGAAGGGTACCGTGGTACTGATTGAACAATTCCGCATGCCAACCTATGTGAATGGCAATCCTGGTGGCATGTTGCTGGAAGCCTGTGCCGGTTTGCTGGATAACGACTCACCGGAAGAGTGTATCCGCCGTGAAGCGATGGAAGAGACGGGTTATCAGGTTGATAAAGTGCAGAAGCTGTTTGAAGCTTATATGTCGCCGGGGGGCGTGACTGAAATTATCTATTTCTTTGCGGCGGAATATCATCCAGATCAGAAAATTACTGATGATGTCGGCGTGGAAGACGAGGTGATCGACGTGGTTGAACTGCCGTTTAGCGAAGCCATTGCCATGATTGCTGATGGCCGCATTAAAGATGGTAAGACGATTATGTTATTGCAATACGCCCAAATTCATAATTGGTTCAAATAAATACCTTTCTTACCGATATTGCCGTGATGTTAGCGGCATTCACTCCCCCGATTGTTGACCATCCTCTCTGATTGATAAGTAAATTCTTCAATTGAAGCAAAAATGTTATGCAGAGTATGGCCTGCTTCATAGATTGTGATAAATCACTCACTATACTGGTTCTGTTATTGGTCATATATACCCTTCGACCTTGAAACCACCGTGGTGTTAGCTACGTTCACTCACCCGAATCACTTATCATCGTGCGCTTATCGGGATTGGTTCACTTGCTGCCTGCCTGCAATTTCAAGTTTATTGGGTATAACCTCGAAGAATAAAATCAAAGGGAACCTACAATGGACGAACAGTTGAAACAGAGTGCGCTTGATTTTCACCAATATCCAACCCCAGGGAAAATTCAGGTGTCGCCAACCAAACCGCTAGCAACCCAACGGGATTTGGCGCTGGCTTACTCGCCCGGTGTGGCGGCTCCGTGTTTAGAAATTGCTGCTGATCCTTTGGCTGCTTACAAATACACGGCGCGCGGCAATCTGGTTGCTGTGATTTCCAATGGTACTGCGGTGCTGGGACTGGGCAATATTGGCGCATTGGCCGGTAAACCGGTAATGGAAGGTAAGGGCGTTCTGTTTAAGAAATTTTCAGGTATTGATGTATTTGATATTGAAGTGGATGAACTCGATCCAGACAAATTGATTGATATTATCGCGTCGCTGGAACCGACATTCGGTGGCATTAATCTGGAAGATATCAAAGCACCGGAATGTTTCTATATTGAGCAAAAATTGCGTGAACGCATGAAGATCCCGGTATTCCACGATGATCAGCATGGCACGGCGATTATCTGCACCGCTGCGGTACTCAATGGCCTGCGGGTGGTGAAGAAAGACATCAGCGATGTGAAACTGGTGGTATCAGGGGCAGGGGCGGCATCGATTGCCTGTTTAAACCTGCTGGTGGCGCTGGGATTAAAACATCACAATATCACTGCATGCGATTCCAAAGGTGTGATTTATAAAGGCCGTGAAGCCAATATGGCACAAACCAAAGCGGCGTATGCGATTGAAGATAACGGTCAACGCACGCTGGGTGATGCGATGCCGGGTGCGGACATCTTCCTCGGTTGTTCTGGCCCGGGGGTTTTAACTCAGGACATGGTGAAAACCATGGCACCGAACCCATTGATTTTGGCACTGGCGAACCCGGAACCAGAGATCCTGCCGCCGTTGGCGAAAGCGGTGCGCCCTGATGCGATTATTTGCACTGGCCGCTCGGATTATCCCAATCAGGTTAACAACGTACTGTGCTTCCCGTTCATCTTCCGTGGCGCGCTGGATGTCGGTGCCACCACCATTAATGAAGAGATGAAACTGGCTTGTGTGCATGCCATTGCGGATCTGGCGCTGGCTGAGCAGAGTGATGTGGTGGCATCCGCTTACGGTGAGCAAGACCTCTCCTTTGGCCCTGAGTACATAATTCCTAAACCATTCGACCCGCGTCTGATTGTAAAAATTGCACCGGCAGTGGCCAAAGCGGCGATGGACTCTGGTGTGGCAACCCGGCCAATTGCCGATTTTAGTGCTTACATCGAAAAGCTGTCTGAGTTTGTCTACAAAACTAACCTGTTTATGAAACCTATTTTCTCGCAGGCGAAGAAAGAGATGAAACGGGTGGTATTGGCGGAAGGGGAAGAAGAGCGGGTGCTGCATGCTACTCAGGAGTTGATCTCGCAGGAACTGGCTTATCCTATTCTGATTGGCCGCCCGAGTGTGATTGAGACCCGACTGAAGAAGTTGGGCCTGCAAATTACAGCAGGTAAAGACTTTGAGGTGGTTAACAATGAATCCGATTCGCGTTTTAACGAGTACTGGCAAGAGTATTATCAAATCATGAAACGTCGTGGCGTCTCGCAAGAGCAAGCCCGTCGTGCAGTGATTGGTAATCCCACACTGATTGGTTCGATCATGGTGCATCGTGGTGAAGCTGATGCAATGATTTGTGGCACTATCGGTACCTATCATGAACATTACGATGTGGTAGAGAAAGTATTCGGTTTCCGTGAAGGTGCTCATGTGGCGGGTGCGATGAATGCACTGTTGCTACCTACCGGTAACACTTTTATTGCGGATACTTATGTCAATGATGATCCGACACCAGAGCAGTTGGCTGAGATTACCTTAATGGCCGCTGAAACTGTGCGTCGCTTCGGGATTGAACCGAAAGTGGCACTGTTATCTCACTCCAGCTTTGGCACCTCAGACTGCCCAGCCGCGCGTAAAATGCGCCGCACGTTGGAATTGGTTAATCAGATGGCACCAGAGCTGGAAATTGACGGTGAGATGCATGGTGATGCCGCGCTGGTGGAAAGTATTCGCCATAACCTGATGCCAGACAGCCCATTGAAAGGTGCTGCCAACGTGTTGATTATGCCGAATATGGAAGCGGCACGTATCAGTTACAACCTGCTGCGGGTGACATCATCGGAAGGAGTAACGGTTGGGCCAGTGCTGATGGGGGTGGCGAAACCGGTGCATATCTTGACGCCAATTGCTTCAGTGCGTCGGATCGTGAATATGGTGGCGTTAGCGGTGGTTGAAGCGCAAACCGAACCTTTATAAGTTACTTGCGTTATAACACAATGAGCCAAGGGGCGACCGCACCTACGGGCGCTCCGGCGACTTACGTCGCTACGACCCGAACGGGGCGTTTCCCCTTGGTTTAGCATCGTCAGTTTGCTGAAACCCATCTTCTGAAGTGGATCCTATTTATATTGAATACGTTATTTGGCGGTTTTTTGTTTATCAGGATCTAACCGCAGTTTTTGCAGGCTTGCTGTAACCACTTATCCAGTTCGTTGGCAAATTGCTGGCGGTCACGCTGATTTAAGGTGTTAGGTCCACCGGTTTGAATGCCGCTGGCACGCATGGTATCCATAAAGTCACGCATATTCAGCCGTTCACGGATGGTGTCTGGTGTATAGCGCTCACCGCGTGGATTCAGGGCGATACCGCCTTTGTCTATCACTTCGGCGGCCAGGGGAATATCTGCCGTGATAACCAGATCATTTTTCTCCACCCGTTGCACGATTTCATTATCAGCAACATCAAAACCGGAGGCGACTTGTAAGGTTCGGATAAATTTTGATGGTGGGGTTTTCAATGGCTGATTAGCCACCAGCGTGACCATCATGCCGGTACGATCTGCGGCGCGAAATAACACCTCTTTAATCACATTCGGACAGGCGTCCGCATCAACCCAAATTTGCATCAGTGCTGTTCTCCGGTCGCTAGCCACTCTTTTACGGGCAGAAAATCGCGATATAGCGCCGCTTCAGCGCTATCTTCTGCCGGCTGATAGTTATATTCCCAGCGCACCAGGGGTGGCAGCGACATCAAAATAGATTCGGTACGACCACCGGTTTGCAAACCGAACAAGGTGCCACGGTCCCACACCAGATTAAATTCCACATAACGGCCACGGCGATAAAGTTGGAACTGACGCTCACGCTCCCCCCAACTCAATGCTTTGCGCCGTGCAACAATAGGCATATAAGCATCAAGGAAACCATCACCTACCGCCTGAGTGAAGCGGAAACAGGTATCAAAATCAGGGCTATTCAAGTCATCGTAAAACAGGCCACCAATGCCTCGCGCTTCATTGCGATGCTTGATATAGAAGTAATCGTCACACCATTTTTTATAGCGTGGGTAGATTTCTTTACCAAAAGGTTGGCACAACTGATGGGCGGTCTGATGCCAGTGAATAGCATCTTCTTCAAAGCCGTAGTAAGGGGTTAAATCGAAACCGCCACCAAACCACCACACCGGATCTTCGCCAGGTTTCTCAGCAATAAAGAAACGCACATTGGCATGGCTGGTGGGCAGATAAGGGCTTAGTGGATGAATCACCAGCGACACCCCAAGTGCCTGAAAACTACGACCGGCCAATTCGGGGCGATGCGCAGTAGCGGATGCGGGTAATGCTGCACCAGACACATGAGAGAAATTAACCCCCGCCTGTTCAAATACCACCCCATTAACCAATACCCGACTGCGCCCGCCGCCGCCTTCTTCGCGGATCCAGCTCTCTTCTGTGAAGGTTGCTCCGCCATCGGCATGTGTCAGTGCGGCACAGATTTTATCCTGCAAAGCTAGCAGGTAGGTTTTGATTTGGGCGGTATCGGGTGAATTCATCAGCGAGGGTTCTATTAGCTTGCAAATATTTAGGGGCCAAGTATACCCCGATTCGCCGCCATTATTGTACTTTCTGTGTGGATTTGCGGCTATTAAACTACAAGATCGGCAAGATTTATCTGCTTCTTCTCAAATATCATTACTCACTATCACGGTGGGAAATATCACTTTAATATTGCGTGATATAATATTGCCACGATAATCAGAATATCCATATTACTCAAGGGTGCAAACATCCATGGAAATCCGCGTATTTCAGCAAGACGATTTTGAAGAAGTGATTCTGCTGTGGGAGCATTGCGACTTGCTGCGGCCTTGGAATGATCCAGAAATGGATATTGAGCGTAAGTTGAATCACTCGCCCGAACTGTTTTTAGTAGCGGAAGTGAGTGGGGCGATTGTGGGGTCAATCATGGGCGGTTACGATGGCCACCGTGGCTCGGCTTATTATCTGGGGGTCCATCCTGACTTCCGTGGCCGTGGCTTTGCCAATGCGCTGATCAGCCGCCTAGAAAAGAAACTCATTGCCCGCGGCTGCCCAAAGCTGAATATCATGGTGCGCGAAGACAATGACGCAGTGATCGGCATGTATGAAAAGCTCGATTACGAAACCCAAGACACGATTATGCTGGGCAAACGGCTGATTGTGGATCAGGAGTATTAAGGTCGCCCTTTTGGCCTCACCCTTAATATGGTAATAACCCTATCCCCAAAAGCTGATAAAGCCGCAGAGGATAGGGTAAAGATTAATTACTTAATCTTGGTAATACTTTTCACATCAACTTCTACCGAGTTCCAGTCTTTATCAACTTCGCCTTCGATTTGGACTTTATCTTGTGGCGAGATGGTTTGACCGTTCCAGCGCTTGTTATCAATATCAACGGTAATGGTACCGGTGCTGTCGCGGAAGGTGTAAGTATCGTGGCCAAGGCGCTCGACAATATTCCCTTGCAGAGTGACATGGGTGTCATCACGCATGGTTTTGACTTTATCTACCGTGGTATTGGCTGCACTTGGACCCGCAAATCCGCCCTGAGCCGTCGGTTGTGTCTGTGTTGCTGCCGGGCCGTCGAAGCCCCCTTGTGCTGTGGCACTCTGTGCCAGCAATGGCGTGCTGCATAACATAACCAAGGTTGCCGCTAAGGTTAATTTCTTCATTTTATTGCTCCTTCAATGCATGAATCATTACGTTTGAAAACAAAAACTACACAAGCCTTTGTGGTACCCAATAGTAGACCAAATTTGCGTTAAGGCGTGCTGAAGTATTGCAATACGATGGCCGCGAGTCTATCCGATTAGACCTATTTATTGGTTATAACAATTAAAGCCGGTAGTGTTATGGCACTTTTTTAGCTGTGTGGACTCAAACCACTGGTTATCATTTTTAAACTGCGCATGTAGATGCCCTCTGTAACTTGTACAATGCAGAACAGCTTACCGGATGCGGTGGTTTTATAAGGAGCTTTAGATGAATATTCGCCCACGGTTATCTGGGGTGAGATTGTTATTACTGGGTGCCCCTTTGTTGTTAGCCGGGTGCTCAACCATGTCAGGTTTTTCCTGGTCCAGTCTGTCACCACTGAATTGGTTTGGCAGCAGCAGTATGCAGGTGACTGATCAGGGGGTTGGTGGAATTACCGCCACTACTGCGTTGACTGAGAGTGATATCAAAGAGGGGTTAAAAGGCGATTTCCGGCTGCGTAGCGGTATGGCGACCAACGACGATAAATTGATTTCCTTCTATCAGGCGATGAAAGAGAACCAAATCAAACTGGTTATCTCAGGGCAACCGAAAGGCACGGTAGAGCGCATTGATGTTATGGATAAGTCTATTCCCAGCCAATGGGGTGTTACGATTGGTACACCATTCAGTGAACTATATAAAAAAGCCTTTGGTGTTTGCCGCAAAGGCAGCGGTGATGATAGTGCGCAAATAGAGTGTGCGGCACCGGACAGCAAGCACGTCAGCTATTTATTTGATGGCGACTGGCATGGTCCTGAAGGTTTAATGCCATCCGATGATACATTGCAAAGTTGGAAAGTGAGCAAGATTATCTGGCGAGCTAAAGGCGAATAACCATCCCTTGGTTCCTGACGTTATAGCAGTGTTAGCGGCACTCATTACTCGGCCCATTATTTGGGCATCTGAAGGTGAGGCCGCTGCAAACCGCGTCCAAATTGGCTTCTGGCAGATTTATCATTACTAGCTAATAATATTCCCACCTTTGGTCTCACTTCCTCTGCCTAAATTTATTTTGCGTTGCCGCAAGGTAATCCTAATCGGTTCAGCTATTATATTCGCCATAATTAATACCGATATTTTGTGAGGAACCAAACATGACTCAAGTTCAGAGTGGCATTCTGATGGAACATTGTCGTTTTGCCATTTTTATGGAAGCAAAAGTACAGGGCGAGCTAGATGCTATTCGTCAGGGGTGCAAACAATTCTGTCAGTCATTGCAGGAGTTACAGCAAAAATTTCCTAACGAGTATTTAGGTGCTGTGATTGCTTTTGGTTCTGATATTTGGCATGACCTATCCGGTGGTAAAGGGGCTAATGAGTTAAAACCTTTTGTGCCATTAGGCAAAGCACCAATGGTTGCCCCCGCAACACAACGCGATTTATTGATTCATATTCAGTCATTGCGTCAGGATATCAACTTTACTTTAGCCCAGGCCGCGATGGCTGCTTTTGGCGATGCCATCACCGTTGAAGAAGAGACACATGGTTTTCGCTGGGTAGAAGAACGTGATTTTACTGGTTTTATTGATGGCACCGAAAACCCACAAGGGGAAAGCCGCTCGGAAGTGGCGGTGATTGCGGATGGTGAAGAAGATGCCGGTGGCAGCTATGTGTTAGTACAGCGTTATGAGCACGACCTGAAAAAATGGCAGCGTATTCCTGAACATAAGCAAGAGCAAATTGTTGGGCGTACCAAGCATGCTAGCGAAGAATTGCCATCAGATAAGCGCCCGGAGACCTCCCATGTTAGCCGGGTCGATTTAAAAGAAAATGGCAAAGGATTGAAAATTCTGCGTCAAAGCTTGCCTTACGGTACCGCCAGTGGCAAACACGGTTTGTACTTTATTGCTTATTGCGCACGCTTACATAATATCGAACAACAATTATTAAGTATGTTTGGCGCGATAGACGATAAGCACGATCTGTTATTAGGTTTCAGTAAGCCAGTAACCGGTAGTTATTACTTCGCACCGTCGCTGACTCAATTATTATCGCTGTAATGACGAAAGGCTGAAGGGCCGGTTTTTCGCAACCGACAATTTTTACTCAATAAGTCTTTGCTATCACCCGGTGCCGGTTGGCCGGGTTTTTTAATGGGCAAAAGGGAGTGGCTTGCGACCAGCGTTGTTGCTGGCTTAGAGCATTTGATACTTGAACATCACTAAACGGTATATAAAAGCATTATAGGTATGCACCTAGTTATAAATACACTGAAGATATTAAAGGCACTGTTCACATTTAATGACATGCCTGTCGGATGAACTCAGTGAATAAGGTGCAGCATGAAACAGACTTCAGTGAAGAACGGTACGCGTAAAGGATGGCACCGTGTTGCCTTATTAAGCGCGTTAATTTTCGCCAGTGCAACTGCCTCTGCCACTGAGTTGCTTAACAGCTCTTATGATGTTTCCCGCGAGTTATTCACGGCCCTCAATCCCGGCTTCCAGCAACAGTGGGAGCAGCAAAATCCCGGCGACAAGCTGACCATCAAACAATCTCATGCTGGGTCGTCTAAACAGGCACTGGCTATCTTACAGGGCTTGAAAGCAGATGTGGTGACTTATAACCAAGTCACCGATGTGCAGATCCTACATGACCGGGGCAATCTGATCCCGGCCGACTGGCAGGCGCGGTTACCTAATAACAGCTCACCGTTTTATTCCACCATGGCATTCCTGGTACGTAAGGGTAATCCAAAGAATATCCACAATTGGGATGATCTGGTGCGTGAAGACGTCAAACTGGTGTTCCCGAATCCAAAAACTTCCGGTAATGGCCGTTACACCTATCTGGCGGCATGGGGTGCTACCCAACAAGCGAATGGTAAGGATGAGGCTAAAACCCGCGACTGGATGAAGCGTTTCCTGACCAATGTAGTGGTGTTTGATACTGGTGGCCGTAGTGCTACCACTACCTTCGTTGAACGCGGGTTGGGTGATGTGCTGATCAGTTTTGAATCGGAAGTTAACAATATCCGTAAAGAGTACGGCAGTGATAAATACGAAGTAATTGTCCCGCCGGTAGATATTTTGGCTGAATTCCCGGTTGCCTGGGTGGATAAAAATGTCGAGAAGAATGGCACTGAGAAAGCGGCTAAAGCTTATCTCAACTATCTCTACAGTCCGCCAGCACAGCAAGTGATCACCAGCTTTAATTATCGGGTTTACGACAAAGCGGCAATGGAAGCGGCCAAGTCCCAATTCCCACAAACCAAACTATTCCGTGTTGAAGATCAATTCGGTAGCTGGCCGCAGGTGATGAGTACCCATTTCGTGACTGGCGGCGTGCTGGATAAATTGTTAGCGCAAGGGCATCAGTAATGTTGTCGGCATCCAGTAAACGGGTTCTGCCCGGATTTACCCTCAGTCTCGGGAGCAGCCTGCTTTACACCTGCCTGATCTTATTATTACCGCTCAGCGCGTTAGTCATGCAGGTTGCACAGATGAGTTGGGCACAGTACTGGGAGGTGATTACTAACCCCCAAGTGGTTGCTGCTTATAAAGTGACCTTACTGGCCGCAGGCGTCGCCAGCGTATTTAATGCGGTTTTCGGTATGTTGATGGCGTGGATTCTGACCCGCTATCAGTTCCCCGGCCGTAGTTTGTTGGATGGTTTGATGGATTTGCCGTTCGCCTTACCCACGGCGGTGGCGGGTCTGACATTAGCAACGCTATTTTCGACCACCGGTTGGTACGGTGCCTGGTTGAACGAACTGGGGATTAAAGTCTCCTTTACCTGGTTGGGGATTGCCGTGGCGATGGCGTTTACCAGCTTGCCGTTTGTGGTGCGCACAGTACAACCGGTGTTGGAAGAATTGGGTCCCGAATATGAAGAAGCCGCGGAAACTCTCGGCGCCAGCCGTTGGCAGAGCTTCCGGCTGGTGGTGATGCCAGAACTGGCTCCGGCATTACTGGCAGGCACTGCTTTATCCTTTACCCGCAGTCTGGGGGAGTTTGGCGCAGTTATCTTTATCGCCGGTAACATTGCCTGGAAGACCGAAGTGACCTCACTGATGATCTTCATCCGACTACAAGAATTTGATTACCCGGCTGCCAGTGCCATTGCCTCCGTTATTCTGGCCGTTTCATTGGTATTGCTGTTTGGTATTAACACGTTACAAAGCCGCTTTGGTCGGCGGATAGGCGGGCACTGATGGCTGATATCACTGAATTTAACGGCGTAGCCCGCCCACCAATCAATTGGGGCAAATGGACCCTGATCGCCATCGGTGCGGTGTTCTCATTTTTACTGTTAGTGATCCCGATGGTGTGGATCTTTATCACTGCTTTTTCCAAAGGGATAGCGGTGGTCGGGCAGAATTTATTAGACCCGGACATGTTGCATGCCATTTGGCTGACTGTGCTGGTGGCACTGATTACGGTGCCGGTGAATTTGGTGTTTGGTGTGGTACTGGCATGGTTGGTGACGCGGTTTGTATTTCCCGGCCGCCAGCTATTGATGACCCTAATTGATATTCCGTTTGCGGTCTCACCGGTAGTCGCCGGCCTGATGTACCTGCTGTTTTACGGTTCAAATGGTGTGGTGGGGGGCTGGTTAGATTCTCACGACATTCAATTGATGTTCTCGTGGCCCGGTATGGTGTTGGTCACCATTTTCGTCACCTGCCCATTTGTGGTGCGTGAACTGGTGCCGGTGATGATGAGTCAGGGCAGCCAGGAAGATGAAGCCGCAGTATTACTGGGTGCATCCGGCTGGCAGATGTTCCGCCGGGTAACGTTACCGAACATTCGCTGGGCATTGTTGTATGGCGTGGTGTTGACCAATGCCCGCGCCATTGGCGAGTTCGGGGCAGTCTCTGTGGTATCCGGTTCTATTCGTGGCGAAACCTATACCTTGCCACTGCAAGTTGAGTTGTTGCATCAGGATTACAATACTGCCGGGGCATTTACCGCCGCCGCGTTACTGACCCTGATGGCAATATTGACCCTTTTTCTGAAAAGCGGCCTGCAATGGCGCTTAGCGCGTCAGGTTGTTCGTCTCGAACAGGAGCAAAAGCATGAGCATTGAGATTGATAATATCAGCAAGTATTTTGGTCGCACCAAGGTACTAAATGACATCCGGCTTGATATTCCTTCTGGCCAGATGGTGGCTTTGCTTGGTCCTTCCGGTTCGGGGAAAACGACCCTTCTGCGCATTATTGCCGGGCTGGAGAACCAGAACGCCGGACGTTTAAGTTTCCATGGCACTGACGTTAGCCGCCTGCATGCCCGTGATCGACGTGTCGGGTTCGTTTTTCAGCATTACGCCTTGTTCCGCCATATGACAGTATTCGATAACATTGCATTTGGTTTGACGGTGTTACCGCGCCGTGAGCGGCCGAATGCGGCAGCTATCAAACAGAAGGTGGAGCAACTGTTGGAGATGGTGCAATTAGGTCATCTTGCCAGCCGTTACCCATCACAACTTTCTGGTGGACAGAAACAGCGTGTGGCCCTGGCGCGGGCGTTGGCCGTCGAGCCACAAATTCTGTTGCTGGATGAGCCATTCGGTGCGCTGGATGCACAGGTGCGTAAAGAGTTACGTCGCTGGTTGCGCCAGTTACATGAAGAGTTGAAATTTACCAGCGTCTTCGTCACTCATGATCAGGAAGAAGCCATGGAAGTTGCTGATCGGGTGGTGGTGATGAGCCAGGGTAATATCGAGCAGGTCGGGACGCCAGATGAAGTGTGGCGCTACCCTGCGACCCGCTTTGTGCTGGAATTCCTGGGCGAAGTTAATCGCTTGAGTGGAGAGATTCGAGGCTCACAACTCTATATTGGCGCGCACCACTGGCCGCTGGATTTGGCCCCAATGCATCAGGGCAGTGTTGATTTATTCCTGCGTCCGTGGGAGATGGAGGTCAATACACACGCCAGTGATCGTTGCCCACTGCCGGTCCAAGTGCTTGAAGTTAGCCCGCGTGGTCACTTCTGGCAACTGACGGTGCAACCTATTGGTTGGCATCAGGATCCTATCAGTGTGGTACTGCCGGAAGGCGAAATTGACGCTCCGGTGCGCGGTAACCGTTATTATGTGGGCGGGTTAAATGCACGCTTATATTCTGGCGACCAATTATTACAACCCATTGCTTTAGCCCAAAGCGCCTGATAAGTTTTTCTTCTTTTGGTAAACATAGAATTATACCCAACGTCATTGGAGTGGCAGCAAGGCAGCTAACGAGCGAATCCCGATGAGCTTACATAAGTAAGTGATTCGGGTTCGTGAGAGCAGTGAACATAGCTGCCGCTTCAAGGAAGAAGGGTATTTAATAGGTATTTACAGTGACAACCCTCGAACAATGCATCGGCAACACCCCACTCGTCAAACTGCAACGTTTAAGCCAAGGGCTGGATGCGCAGATTTGGGTCAAATTGGAAGGCAATAATCCGGCAGGCTCGGTCAAAGACCGTGCGGCACTGACCATGATCCGGCAGGCAGAATTACGTGGAGAAATAGCTCCGGGTGATGTGTTGATCGAGGCGACCAGTGGTAATACTGGTATTGCGCTGGCGATGATCGCGGCGATGAAGGGCTATAAGCTAAAGCTACTGATGCCGGAAAATATGAGTCAAGAGCGGCAGGCCGCAATGCGTGCCTACGGTGCGGAGTTAATTCTGGTGAGTCGTGAGCAAGGAATGGAAGGGGCGCGCGATGAAGCGCTAAGGATGCAGGCTGAAGGGCAGGGTAAGGTGTTGGATCAGTTCAATAACAGCGATAACCCCTACGCACATTTCAGCGGTACCGGGCCAGAAATCTGGCAACAAACCGCGGGTAAAGTGAGCCATTTTGTGTCCAGCATGGGAACTACCGGGACGATTACCGGCGTTAGCCAATATCTGAAAAGCCAAAACCCGCAAGTTACCATTATCGGCCTACAACCCGCTGAAGGAAGTAGTATTCCCGGTATCCGCCGTTGGTCACCGGGATACATGCCGGGGATTTTCCGCCCGGAGTTGGTTGATCAGGTACTGGATATCACCCAGTACGAAGCAGAGGAAACGACACGAAGGCTGGCCACGGAAGAGGGTATTTTTTGTGGTGTCAGTTCTGGCGGTGCGGTTGCCGGTGCGCTGCGGGTGGCGGCACAGAACCCCGCAGCGGTGATCGTGGCGATTGTTTGTGACCGTGGTGACCGATACTTGTCGACAGGTGTTTTTGATTAAGTAGGCCGAGCGTTACGTATCAACCCTATCTGATCGTGCTATCTAGATGGGGTTGATATGATATTTTGCCTTCCTCTCAATGCTTCAACTTTTATAGTTTTGCACCTATAAATTATAAAAAGGAACGGAGCTTTGGTGCCAGAGATTTTGATTTATAATTAATCATATTTAAAAGCCTCAGAACCCCGTTGCTGTCCTTTCCCTGTAAGCAAATTGTCTGCTAGATGCTATCTAGTGGTAAATGAAATTTATGCAATCAACTGTGGCTATTAGTACAAGCCTGCTTTGCTAA
>NZ_JAZGQA010000086.1:0-18193 GCF_048593855.1 Yersinia sp. 2542 StPb PI | reverse complement strand
ATGGTAGTGATACTCTTCTTGCACTCACACTATTTCTGATGTGATTCCCTTATGCTGTAGCACTCTCTCCTCTGTCATATCAGTAAAGTAATGAACGTTTTCATTTCCAAGAAAATGCGTAATTTTATTGTGTTAGCCCAAACAAATAGCATGGCGAAGGCGGCTGAAAAATTACACATGACGGCATCTCCTTTCGGCAAAAGTATTATGGCGCTGGAAGAATTGGTCGGTTATTCCTTATTTACTCGTAATGAGAAAAGTATCAGCCTCAATAAAGCAGGACAAGAGCTTTATCAGGAACTATTTCCTATTTATCAACGACTTTCAGCTGTAGATAACAGCATTGTGGCTATGTCACAGCGCCAGAAGAATATCGTGATAGGAATTGATAACACTTACCCAACCATCATTTTTGATCAATTGTTCAGTCTCAGCGATAAATACGACGGGATTACCGCTCAGCCTTTTGAGTTTAACGAAAACAGTGTGATTGATGACTTACTCGAAAACCGTGTAGATTTTATTATCTCCCCGCAGCAAGCGTCACAACGTGTCACCCATATTGATACCCTGCAAGCCACGGAGCTTCCCTCTTTACGGCTCGGTTTTTTAGTGTCACGTCGCTTTGAGAATATCCAGGCGTTAGAGTTGTTGAATACATTGCCTTGGTTGCAAATGCGCTTCCAAAATAGGGCCAATTTTGAGGCTCTACTGGATGCGCATTTCCGTGCGATTGGCATTAACCCCACCATTATCTATCGCCCCTACAGCTTTATGGCAAAAATCAGTGCTGTTGAGCAGGGGCAGTTTCTGACGGTAGTGCCTCAGTTTGCTTATCGGTTAGTTAACCCCGCCAAGCTGAAATATTTTGATGCACCGAATCAGCCCATGTATATGCGAGAGTACCTATATTCGCTCAAGAATAATCATCACGTCGAAAAAGTCATGGGCTATATACATTCAGACCGAGAGGGTGATTAAGGTGCCAACATTGAGCCAAATTCGAACAGATTTTGGTGCAACTGGAATGCTTGCGCCAGATTGTGATGCAAATGTCCGCCTTTGGCCTGTGCCAGATAGCGATGCAGGTAGTCACGATACATCGGATGTGCACAGTTATTGATAATCGTGGTGGCACGCTGCATGGGTGATAGCCCGCGTAAGTCAGCCACGCCTTGTTCGGTAACGATAACTTTTACGCTGTGCTCACTATGATCAACATGGGTACACATCGGCACAATGGTGGAGACCTTTCCACCTTTGACGATGGAGGGGGCCATAAAGATCGACAAATAGGCGTTGCGCTCAAAATCTGCACTGCCGCCAATACCGTTGACCAATTCCGTACCGGCAACGTGGGTTGAGTTGGCATGGCCGTAGATATCAAATTCAAGCCCGACGTTAAGGGCAATAACCCCTAACCGACGAATGATTTCTGGGTTGTTAGAAATCTCCTGTGGCCGCAATACAATGCGGGTAGAGAAGAAATCCATATTGTCATAGATTTTCTTCAATGAGGCGGGGGAAACGGTCAAGCTGGAGGCACTTACCCCCATCACTTTTTCGGTTTCTAATAATTGAACCACCGACTCTTGTAGCACCTCTGAATACATCATAAACGGCGGAATATCTGGGTTTTCTCCCAGGCGTTTCATCACGGCGTTATTGATATTACCGACGCCGCTTTGCAGCGGGAGAAACTCTGGTGGAATACGGCCCAATTTGAGTTCATTAAGCAGGAAACTCACCACATTGTCGGCTATTTTTTCACATAGTGGGTTTGCGCTGTCCAGACTATTACCGGCATCCGGCAGTTCGGTTTCAACGATGGCAAAAATTTTACTCGGATCCACCTGTACATAGGGCTGACCGACTTTATCCAACGTATGGTAGATAGGCAGGGTATTACGCCGTGGTGGGGCACCGAGCATGATGATATCAGCCAGTTCAGCGACCCGTGGGCTGTGATAATGATTGAGTTCTATAATGATTTTCTTGGCTTTATGTAAAAAAACCGGGGCATTACCAATGCCGCTGCTAAGATACACCTTGCCATCAGCGGTGATCGCCGAGGCTTCAATAACCGCGACATCAATGTCGCCAAAGAAGCCATAGTTAACCATTTGCGCCACTTCACTCAGATGCAGGTCGACAAAACTGACCGCGCCCAAGTTGATTTTTTCCCGCAATAATGATGCGGTTTGATAGGGCGCGCGCCAGGCGATAGCGTCAGCCTCAGCCATTTCATCATCCGCTTTAGCACTAATGGACGCGCCGGTCAGTAAACGAATCTGAAAATCTTTTTGCTGCTGATGATGCGCTATTGCGCGCCGGGCTATGGCGGCAGGAAGCGCCTTAGGCGCTCCGGCTGGGGTAAAACCACTGAACACCACCATATGACCATGTTCAATACATTCAGCGGCTTCATCCGCGCTCATTATGCAATATGACCGTTTCATAAAGAAATCCTCTGGTTGAGAAGGTTTAATGCCCCAAAAAGGTAGGCTTACGCTTCTCCATAAATGCACTCATGCCCTCGAGATAGTCCTCACTATCGTAGACGGCACGCCGCAAACCTTGAATGCGCTCAAACTCATCTGAATTCATGGTGTGGGCTTCGCCTAAAACCCGGAGTTCTTCTTTAATAACGGCTATCGCCAGTGGTGCTTTTTCAGAAATGACGTGGGCCAATTTCAGTGTGAAATCCTCCAGTTCAGCGGGGTCAACCACATGATTGAGAATACCAACCGAAAGTGCACGCTGCGCGGTTATTGGCGCGGCAGTGAAAATCAACTCTTTCACGATATGGAAGCCAGCATCGCGAATAAGGTTGTGGATACCCACCAAATTGTAGGGAACGCCCAGATTCACCGGTGTCATCGAAAAGGTTGAGGTGTTACAAGCCACAATAATATCTGAGCTCATGATCATCTCGAATGCACCACCCCAAACGCTACCTTCGACCATTGAAATGATCGGTTTAGGATATTTTTGGATAGTTCGGGTGATTTGACGCAATGGATCATCATATGACAGTGGGTCCCGTCGGCCAGTGGGTAATTCGTGAATATCATGGCCTGCGGAGAACACTTTTGAACCTTCGGGCGCGCGGAGAATAATGCAGCGGATATCGGTATGATTGAGGTCATGCAGCGCTTGCATCAAATCATCAATAAACACCTTACTTAAGGCATTGAGTTTGCGTGTGTGGTTGAACTCAATAATACCCACCCGATTGGCAATCAACACTTTGACATACTGATAAGACATGGTTGTTCCCTTTAATTGATAATTTTTTGTGTAATAAAATGGGTTACGTCATTAATACCGGCTCGCGGCGAGATTTGATTTTGACGTAACAGATCTTCAATTTGTTGATAGTGCTGGCGGACCTCGGGGTGAGAAAACAGCATTGCAAGTGCATTTGCCTCTACCTGATGACGCACCCAACTAAGATTTTGTTGTTGGCGCAAGGTGGTGAGCTGCCCACTTTGCATCATGACCGGCCAAAAACGTTGTACTGCCTGCCACACTTCGCGGATACCGCGTTTTTCCAACGCGCTACAGGTGAGAACCCGTGGCTGCCATGCGGGATATTTACGGCGAATGATATGCAGTGCGCTGTGATACATATGGCGGGCGATCTCAACATTGCTATGGTTGTCGCCGTCATCTTTGTTAATCACAATAAAATCGGCCATTTCCATAATGCCTTTCTTAATGCCTTGTAGGTCATCGCCAGCACCGGCGATTTGCAAAGAGATAAAGCAGTCCACCATTTCAGCCACTTCGGTTTCAGACTGCCCAACGCCGACGGTTTCAACGATGATGACGTCGTAGCCTGCGGCCTCACAGAGCAAGATCAACTCGCGGGTACTCTGGCTTATCCCGCCGAGGTGGCCCCCTGACGGCACCGGGCGCACAAACGCATGCTCAGCGCGTGAGAGATTCAGCATGCGGGTTTTGTCGCCCAAAATACTGCCGCCACTGATCGGGCTGCTGGGGTCAACTGCAATCACCGCGACCTTATGCCCTTGTGCCAATAACTCTTCGCCTAGCGCCTCAAGAAAGGTGCTTTTCCCCGCACCGGGTGTGCCGGTAACGCCCAGCCGTTTAGCCTGACCGGTATAAGGCATAATGCGGTCTAACAGCCGAGCGCTTAATGCCTGATGTCGGGGGAGGCGGCTTTCTGCCAGGGTCATGGCTTGCGCTAATGCGGCTCGGTCTCCCTGGCGTAAACGGTGAACGTAGTCCTCCATATTGTCGATATCAATCATGGCGGCGGCTGATGAGTTGCAGAACGTCACGCACGCTAACGAGCATTGGTGTACCCGGCCCATAAATTGCTGCCACACCCTGTTCACGCAAGAAGGCGTAGTCCTGTGGCGGAATAACCCCCCCAGCCACCACCAGAATATCTGGCCGTGCATATTGACGCAGCGCTTCAATCAACTCGGGGATCAATGTTTTGTGGCCGGCGGCAAGGGAAGAAGCACCGATGACGTGAACGTCATTCTCCACCGCCAGACGGGCGATTTCATCCGGTGTTGAGAACATCGGGCTAAGATCGACATCAAAACCGAGGTCAGAGTAAGCGCTGGCAATAACCTTAGCCCCCCGGTCGTGGCCATCCTGACCCATTTTGGCAATCAGAATTCTGGGTCTGCGCCCATTTTCACTGAAGAACGTTTGGGTCTGCGCCACTATTTGATCAAATTCCTGAGCGTCTTTCTCGCTCTGGTGATAGCTGCGCGCAATGACACCGGTAACGCATTCGCTTGGTACCAGGTAGCGGTCAAATACCCTCTCCATTGCATCTGAGATTTCACCCAGTGTTGCCCGCAGTCGTGCAGCTTGAACTGCGGCTTCCAGTAGATTTTCATGGTTTGCCGCCGCATGACGCAGGTTTAGCAATGCTTGTTGAACCGCGCTGTTATCTCGCTCGGCGCGAATACGTTTAAGTTGCGCAATTTGTTCATTGCGCACTTTAACGTTGTCAATTTCCAACACCTGAGTTTCAGCTTCTGTCTCTAACTTATATTTATTCACCCCGACAATAACGCGTTTTCCCTGATCGATAAGTGATTGCTGACTGGCGGACGCCTCTTCAATCATCCGTTTGGGTAGCCCAACCTCAATGGCTTTGGCCATGCCGCCCACATCATCGATCTGTTTGATAATGGTTCTGGCTTGTTTCACCATTTGATCGGTTAATGACTCGACAAAATAAGAGCCTGCCAGCGGGTCAATGGTGCGGCAAATCGCCGATTCTTCCTGAATGATTATTTGTGTATTACGCGCAATGCGTGCTGAGAAATCAGTCGGTAGGCCGAGAGCCTCATCAAAAGCATTGGTATGCAAAGACTGTGTGCCGCCGAGTGTTGCGCCCAGAGCTTCGATGGTAGTACGAATAATATTGTTGTAGGGGTCTTGCTCGGTCAGGCTCCACCCTGAAGTTTGGCAGTGGGTGCGTAGCGCTAATGATTTAGGGTCGGTTGCGCCAAATCCACTGACCGCCTCACTCCAGAGGTAGCGTGCGGCGCGTAACATGGCGATGTTCATAAACAGATCCATGCCAATGCCGAAGAAGAATGAGAGGCGTGGGGCGAAGTCATCAATATTTAAACCGGCATTTAAGGCCGCTTTGATATATTCAATACCATCAGCAATAGTAAAAGCCACTTGCTGCACGCAGTTAGCGCCGGCTTCTCCCATATGGTAGCCACTGATGCTGATAGTGTTGAAGCGCGGCATATTTTGCGAACTCCAGGCGATGATGTCGGAAATAATGCGCATGGAGGGTTTGGGTGGGTAAATATAGGTGTTGCGGCACAGATATTCTTTCAGAATATCGTTCTGAATAGTGCCGGTCAGTAGCGCAGGCTCCACCCCTTGCTCTTCGGCCGCGACGATATAAAACGCCAGAATGGGCAGCACCGCACCATTCATCGTCATCGAAACAGACATTTTATCGAGTGGTATTTGCTCGAACAGAACCTTCATATCCTCAACGCTATCAATTGCCACACCTGCTTTACCCACATCACCAGAAACGCGTGGGTTATCTGAGTCATAACCACGATGAGTGGCAAGATCAAATGCGACAGAAAGACCTTTTTGCCCCGCAGCCAGATTTTTGCGATAAAAGGCATTTGATTCTTTAGCCGTTGAAAAACCAGCATATTGGCGAATTGTCCAGGGCTGAGCGGCATACATTGTGGCTCTTGGCCCCCTAACGTAGGGTGCAAGGCCGGGGAACGAGCCAGTGACCTCTAATCCATCAAGGTCACTGGCGGTATAAAGTGCTTTTACCGCAATACCTTCGGGCGTCTTGCTGATCAAATCTTCTATTTTTTTTCCTCGCTTGCTTAATTCTTTATTAGCGAGGTTTTCCCACTCACGCATATCCACCATTTGTCTTGCTCCCAATTACTGGCAATAGAATGCCTATCGAAGGCTATGAGATATTCCTCGACGAAGGCTTTATACCCGTCATACTTCAAACTGCATGTGTGTTGGCTGCCATCGCTACTCGGCCCATCCATGGGCCTCGCCTCTGCGAGGCCGCTGCAAGCAGCGTTCAAATCTGCTCCTGACCGATTTGTCACTCAAGTCATTGAGTTATCTCAACTCCTTGGGTTCATTTCGTTGCCGCCTTCCTGCAACTTGAATTATTTAGGGTATAGATTTTATTTAAGTAAGCGCTTTTTGCCGTGGGTTGTCGCGGGCAAAAAAGAACAGGGTGTCATGTCATTATTAGTCAGTGGGAATGCATCTAATCTGTGGTTTTGTTCATGTTTTTTTAGGAAAGGTGTCTTTCGTTATGAGATGTTGGTCATAAAAAAAGCACCCTTATTGGTTGGCTAGCCAATAATTGGGGTGCTATTTATAATAGGCGGGTTATTCGTGCTAACCAGCGAGCGGGTATCTCACTAAAAACGTTCGGGGTGCAGCAAATGTTCAACCGCTTTCTGCGCGTTAATCCAGTGTTGCCCGCCAAATAAATTACTGCGGTTCAATAAATAATAAAGCTGATAAATAGGTTGGCGCTCAATAAAATCGGCAGGCAGCGGCCAAACACGCTGATAACCATCATAAATTTGGGCGGGTAAGGCAGGGTAGAGCGGTAACATTGCAAGGTCGCACTCGCGATCTCCCCAATAACAGGCGGGATCAAAAATTACTGGCCCTTGGGCACTGGCAGCACAGTTAGCTGGCCATAAATCACCGTGTAGGAGTGAGGGCTGTGGCTGGTGGCCTTGTAAACGTGCTTGCACTAAGTCAGTTATCTGGTCGATATCACCAAAAGACATGCCTTTTTCCGCGGCTAACTGCAATTGCCAACCGATACGCTGCTCAGCAAAGAATTGCCCCCAACGGCGCTGCCAGCAATTAGGCTGCGGTGTGGTGGCCAGATCATTATCAAAATCCAGCCCGAATTGCAGTTGTTCGCTCCATTGATGCAGATGGGCTAATTGCTGTCCCAGGCAATAGGCGTTATGCGCATCGAGTGGCTTTAGGGGGATATACTCTAGTAACAGAAAACTGTAATCGCGATCGCTGCCCACGCCGTAGACTTCAGGGACTTGGACTGTTTTGCTGCGGGATAATAAAGCGAGTTGATCAGCTTCGGCGGTAAATATGGGTAGCATCTCGCGGGTATCGCATTTCACGAAAACCTCAGTCTCACCATAACTGAGACGCCAGGCTTCATGAATATCTCCGCCCGGTAATTCAGTCCTTTCCCTAATTTCAGCGGGACCGAGATATTCACCTAACAGACGATTCACTGCTTGCCACATGATTCACCCCCTATTAGCTGCCAGTTAAACCCTGTGAACTTGAAATTACAGGGTTGTTAGCGAGGTTAACTTATCCTCATCACTCGACTACATTAGCGCATCAGGATTAATGAGCCTAATCCATAAGGCTCATCCTGCGGGCTGGCATTAATGCTATTTAAATCGACTCCCGGCCGATTTGACATTCGCTGCTACCTGCAAGTCCAATGACTCTGGCTACAGATCATTAGGTTAGCGTCTTTATGGTGCGAAGAACAAGAGCTGGCGCACAGGGATACCCGTGCCGGATCAAACAAAAGACTGATTCTACTGGTAAAGCGTTAGTCGTTTCGCTGTTTTGCTCATCTTACGACAAAAATGGCATGGTAAAAAACTTGCTGCTGGCTGAATCTGAATAATAGATATGCCGTACAGCGTAATGGCCATCCGGCATATTTATTGGGACTTAATTGATTATAGCAGGTTACCTTTCGGCACGTTTTTAGCGCTAGCAGCTTTGGCCTGAGGGGATATTTTTCGGCCCTTTACGGGTTTTATATGGCTATAAATCAGGGCGACCACAAAGAACAGTGCCTGAATAATGACAATACAGGGACCCGTGGCACCATCAATATGGAAACTGATTAAGGTGCCCAGCACACAGGCCACCACTGACACCAGTGTGGCAACAATCAGCATTTGATCAAAACTACGGCAAACCATAAAGGCGATAATACCGGGGGCGATTAACATGGCGATAACCAGAATAACCCCAACCGCCTGCAATGATGCCACGATGGTCAATGCCAGCAGGCAAAGTAAGCCATAGTGCAGCAATTTGACCGGCAGCCCAATCACCCTGGCATGGTTTGGATCAAAGCAGTAGAGCATGAAGTCTTTACGCTTTAATAGCACCACCAACAGAGTGAAGCCGGCAATCCACAATGTCTGTTTCAGTTCCGCTAATGAAATACCCAGCATATTGCCGAATAAAATATGGCTGAGGTGCTGGTCTGTATCCATGCGGGAAAATAGCACCAGGCCAAATGCGAACATACCGGAGAACACAATCCCCATAACAGTATCTTCTTTGACCCGGCTATTATCTTTTAAATAACCGGTGGCAATCGCGCAGAATATACCCGAGACAAAGGCACCGATAACCAGCGGAATACCGAGCCAAAAGGCCAGCACAATGCCTGGTAGCACGGCATGAGAGATAGCATCCCCCATTAATGACCAGCCTTTTAACACCAGATAACAAGACAAGACTGCACACACCACACCGGTAATAATCGCGGCCACTATCGCCCGTTGCATAAAGGGGTAGGCGAAGGGTTCGCTGACCAGACTAAACAATGTATTCATACATTATCCTCTGGCAGATGGGGTAATGGGTGGCGGCGTTTTTGCCGTGAACGAAAACGGGTCGCCAGTAATCCGTGTTTCGGCGCGAAGAAAAAGGCTAAGAGGAAGACCAGTGTTTGTAAGGTCACAATGACCCCGCCTGTTGCGCCGTCCAGATAGAAGCTGAGATAAGCACCAAAGGCACTGGTAAAGGCACCAATGGCAATCGCTATCATCAGTAAACGGCTGAAACGGTCCGTGAGTAGGTAAGCGGTCGCCCCGGGGGTCACCACCATGGCAATGACTAAGATCGCGCCAACAGTCTGTAAAGCCGCGACAGTACAGGCGCTTAACAGGGTGAAGAACAAAATTTTCAGGCGCAGGGGTGAGAGTCCTATCGACATGGCGTGGCTTTCATCGAAAAACACCGCCAGCAAGTCTTTCCAGATCAGACATAGAATCACAAACGAAACCAAAATGATGATCTCTACCTGCAATACATCTTCGTCTGCTATCCCCAGAATATTACCGAAAATGATCGACTGGACATTGACCGAGGTAGGGTTGAGCGAAACAATTAATAAGCCAACAGCAAAAAAGGTCGAGAAGATGAAACCAATGATGGCATCTTCACGCAGACGAGTGATATGGCGCACTAATGTCATCGCCAATGCGGCGAGCATGCCGGTAAAGAATGCACCAGCGGCATAAGGTAGCCCAAGAGCATAAGCGCCAGCGACCCCCGGAACGACGGAGTGCGATAGCGCATCCCCCATTAGCGACCAACCTTTCAGCATCAGATATGCCGATAAGAATGCGCAGACGGCACCGACAATCGCACTGACCCAGATAGCCTTGACCATGTAATTGTAGTTAAACGGTTGCAGTAACAGTTCCAGCATCAGGGATTATTCTCCTTTGACTGACTCTGTGCCGGCGGGTCATTCTTGGTGTGACCATAAAATACCGCAGGACGTTCATCATCGGTAATGACCGTGACGGTGCGTGGGTCATTATCATCGTGCAGTGCCGTACCGGAGAGATTGATATGGCGCAGAACACCACCAAAAGTCATTTCGAGATTCTTTTGGGTAAAGGTGGTTTCGGTCGGCCCGGCGGCTAGCACGGTTTGGTTAATCAGAATTACGTGGTCACAAAATTCTGGCACGCTACCGAGGTTATGCGTGGAAACCAGAATCAGATGGCCTTCATCACGCAGTGCGCGCAATAAATCAATAATGGCATTTTCTGTTTTGACGTCAACACCGGTGAACGGCTCGTCTAATAACAAGACTGAACCTTGCTGTGCCAACGCGCGGGCCAGAAACACCCGTTTCTTTTGCCCCCCCGATAGCTCACCGATCTGACGTGACCGTAATGCCGTCAAGCCGACTCTCTCAATGGCTTTATCGACAATGGTTTTATCTTCACGGCTCGGGATGCGCAGAAAATTCATTTTGCCATAACGGCCCATCATGACCACGTCTTCCACCAACACTGGGAAGTTCCAGTCGACATCTTCGGTCTGCGGCACGTAAGCGATGGTATTTTGTTTTAAGGCATGGCTGATGGGTTTATGACTCAGCTCCACTTTCCCGATACTGGGTTTAACTAACCCCATAATACTTTTAAACAGTGTCGACTTACCGCTACCATTCACACCGACCAAGGCGCAAATTGTGCCACCGGTCAGTGAGAAACTGGCGTCATAGATAGCAGTATGCCCGTTGTTATAAGTGACAGTGACATTATCCACTACCAGCTCCGGGCGGACAAAAACAGCATGGCTCATTGACCAAATCCTTTCGCGATAGTTTGTACAGTGGCGTTAATCAGATCGATATAAGTGGGGACCGGCCCCTTTTCATTCGACAGAGAATCTACATATAACACACCACCATATTGTGCACCGGTTTCTTTGCTAACTTGTTTCGCCGGTTTATCGGAAATAGTACTTTCACTGAATATCACCGGGATTTTATTTGCGCGCATGGTATCAATCACGTGGCGCACTTGTTGCGGGGAACCTTGCTCTTCCGCATTAATTGGCCACAAGTAAACTTCTTTAAAACCATAATCTTTTGCCAGATAACTGAAGGCACCTTCACTGGTCACCAGCCACCGTTGCTGTGCGGGGATGCGAGATAAACGTTCACGCAACGGGGCATCCAAGGCGGCAATTTTTTCAGCATAAGCTTTGGCATTACGATTATAGGTTTCAGCATGGGTGGGATCGTGCTCCACCAGTGCTTTACGAATATTCTCAATATAGATTAAAGCGTTTGATGGTGACATCCAGGCATGTGGATTCGGAATACCTTTATATGGCCCCTCACGGATAGGCAGGGGGGTGATGCCATCTGTAACCACAGCCGAAGGGACATCTTTAATATTTTCAAAGAAACGCTCAAACCAGCGCTCCAGGTTCATCCCATTCCAGAGAATCAAGTCTGCTGATTGTGCCTTCACGATATCTCGTGGCGTGGGCTGATAGTCATGAATTTCTGCGCCAGGTTTGGTGATTGACTCAACAATGGCAGCATCACCGGCGACATTCTGCGCAATATCTTGAATAATTGTGAATGTAGTCACAATTTTGAATTTTTTATCAGGGTCGCTGGGTTTATTTTCTGCCAAGGCTGAGTTGCTGATCATCGAGGAGAATGCAACAAGAGCCAATAGGGTAATGGCAGATAAAAAACGGGGTGTAATACGGCTAATTGAGTGCAGGTAGGGTATTTTTTGCTTAGTAAACATGGCGATGTTCCCTTTCTTTAAATGAAAATGATTATCAATATCATTAGCGATGAAGTCAAGCCTTGCCATACAATAAACTAAAACTTACCGATAGTTACTGAATATAGCCTGATCATTATGTTGATAATGGTCAAACTAGGCCAAAAAATCTATTTGGACGAGGTGACAACTTGTATATGCTACAAAACGGCTTATCAGCACGGGGAATACTGTGAATCCAAAAGTCGGTTGCCTAATGGCAATTTTATTGCTGGCGGGGTGTGCTAAACAAACTCCGTTACCACAAGCAAATAACGGGTGGCTGAAGAAAGCGCCACAGGGTGGTTTCCTTAACGCACCGAAAAGCAGCGGCGGTTCAAGTACAGTTGCCTATAGCGATGTAATTAAACAAGCAGCCAGCCATTACGGCGTTGATGAAACGTTGATTAAAGCCATTATTCAGGTGGAGTCTGGTTACAATCCTGATGTGGTGAGCACCTCGAATGCTGTGGGTTTGATGCAGATTAAAGCCTCTACCGCTGGTCGAGATGCCTACCGGATGAAAGGGCGTGATGGTCAACCGAGTTCAGGTGAATTAAAAGATCCGGTGAAGAATATTGATATTGGCGCGGCGTATATCAATATTTTGCAAAACCAGCAGTTAGCGGGGATAAGTGATCCGCAAACATTGCGTTATGCCACCATCGTTTCTTATGCCAATGGTGCGGGGGCGATGCTACGGACTTTTTCATCAGATAAACGTCTGGCAGTAAATAAAATAAATAGTCTTAGCCCGAACGAGTTTTATCAGCATATACAAAAGAAACATCCGGCCGCACAAGCCCCACGCTATTTGTGGAAAGTAGATACCGCGTACCGGGCAATGTCAGAGTAATATTAAAACGCTAACCGATGTAGTCTTATAGGCGCCGTAACTGTTATCAGTATAAACATCGGCTAGCGTTTCCCTCTTCAATCTCACTCTTGGTTATGCAAGTGCTGGATGGTAGTTGGCAATAATGTCCAGGATGCCGTTTATAATAAATTGTACGCCCATACACACCAGCAAGAACCCCATCAAGCGTGAAATGGCTTCAATGCCGCTTTTGCCCACCCAGCGCATAATGGCCCCGGAACTGAGCAGTGAACCCCATAAAATCAATGAAACACAAAGAAAAATCAGCACTGGGGCAACCGTAACAACCCATGGGCTGAATACGGCGTGGCCTTTCATTGATGCGGCAGAACTGATTATCATGGCAATAGTACCTGGCCCAGCGGTACTTGGCATCGCCAGTGGTACAAAAGCGATATTGATAGATTTTCGCTTCTTTAAATCCTGCGATTTTGCTTCTAATTGCGTATCTTCAGCGGATTGCTGCGGAAAAAGCATACGAAAACCGATAAACGCCACAATTAGCCCACCGGCAATCCGCAAACCGGGAATCGATAAGCCGAAGGTATTCATCACAACCTGACCGGCATAATAAGCGATGGTCATAATAAAGAAGACATAGATTGATGCCATCTTCGACTGATGATTGCGCTCTTCGCTGGTCATATTGCCAGATAACCCGAGTAATAGGGCCACTGTTGTTAACGGGTTTGCCAGTGGCAGCAGTAATACCAAGCCTAAACCAATGGCTTTACATAATTCGAAAACACTTTGCATCAGTCTTGCTCCGAAAATAACATCAAACGCACCCGATGAAAGTAGAGCATATCAGGCAATTAATTGCATATCGGGCCAATATACCCGCACAGAGTATTATTACTCAGTTTGCCACTCTACGCGATACGTCAGGTAAAAGGCTATCGGGGATTAACTCATGGCGGGGGAATCACTGATAAGTGAAAGGGTTGAGTGAATAAATACAGCCAACGTCACTGCAACTTATATGTGATATAGATCAAATCTCTGGCGAGCAACAGTTGGTTCAATAGGGTAGATCCAGAATAATCATGTCAGCATTAATTTCTGCAAGGAATACGGTTTTGTGCATTTGTGATATCAGCGTTGAAGACGAATATACTCGTCAGCCACTATCGGCTTCTGCCGCGTGGGTGTTAGATACGCAAGCCGCGCGTGCGCGTGGTCGGTTACGTTTTTTAAAACCTAAGCGTGAAGCCCGGCCGCGTTGGCGTTTAGCCCCCCTGAAAGATACCTACGAAATTCGTTTTTATCCTAACCGTATGCCAGAACTCTGGTTCTTCAGTGCGGAGAATGCGGCCAGAAAACGGCTCTGATAGTTAAATGTGGAGTAAGCTGATATGGCCTTTAACGCCGATGAACGCAATGCGCTGTTAGCCGTCAAAGGGGTCGGGCCAACGGTAGTCACCCGCCTGGAACAACTCGGTTTTACCTCCCTTGCGCAACTCAGTCAGGCGGATATGGGTGAAATTGTCACCAGTGCCGCGGCCATGGTGGGTTCTACTTGTTGGAAGAATAGCCCGCAAGCGCGCTCAGCGATTCAAGCTGCCATAGCGTTGGCTAAAATGCACACATCTGAGTGAGCCGGTTGTAGCCACCTCCCGTCTGGGCCTCTCTTCATGAGGTCAGCTATCTGCTTCGCTCACAGCACTTATTGCTTCTGTTGGGGCTTCTCTGAATATGGCAGCAGTAAGTCATCCAGTATTTGCATTCTTTCTGCTACCGGAAGATATAACCAACGCGTAAACCAAGGTGTTTTGGCGGTGCATTGCTGGTGTGTTTGTTGGAAGTAGCGTTCGAGATCCGACAGATCGTCTGTAATCTTTTGCATTATATTTCTCCCCTCGTTGACCGGTGAACAAATCATAGACAACAAAATACGGAAGAAAAACGGATGGAAAGTATTATTTTGTTCCGTATTTATCATTGTCAGGGCAAAAGCTAAACAGTGAGAGATGCACGGTAGGGGGCGGTTGCGCGTTTTTGGCGTGAGAAATGGTGGATAGCGGCCAAATAAAACGCCCCGATTGCATGAACAATCGGGGCGGCGTTCCAGTAACCATTGCTACACGGAAACGGAAATTGATTATGAGCACATCCTGTAGAAATAGCAATACACCCAGCGCTACTCAAAAGCAATAGATCATAATGTAAATCATTGTTGGTGGTGATAAACACCTTTACACAGCCAATGTCAGCCGTCTCTGTAGGTTTTTTGTTCCCAATTCGTTTCTTTGCCAATACCGTAATGCAGCCAACGCTAAATTAGGGGGTGAGTCCCCCCTGTTGCATTCGTTGTTCAATCCAGCGGCGAGCCTGAACAATTTCCGCCACCGGTTCCTCTGCTTTCTCCGTCCACATTTCAATCAGGAATGCGCCGCGATAATTGAGTTGATTAAGTGTCTTAAAAACATTGACGAAATCCACGCATCCTTCACCAAAAGGCACATCACGAAATTGCCCTGGTGACTGGTCAGTGACTGGATAAGTATCTTTCAGATGAATGGCTGCAATACGGTCAATTCCTATCGATAACTCATTACTGACATCATTACCCCAGGCACTCAGGTTGCCGACATCAGGATAAACCGTGAACCACGGTGAAGCGAGGCAGTTATCCCAGACCTTCCATTTACTGATTGAATTGATAAACGGCGTGTCCATTATTTCGACCGCCAACATAACCTGCGCGGCGGCTGCCTGTTGCACCGCCCATTGCAGCCCTTCGGTAAAGCGTCTTAGAGTGCCAGCATCCTGCTCTTCGTAATAGACATCATAGCCCGCCAACTGAATGGTGCGGATACCCACGTCTTTCGCCAATTGAATCGCTTGTTGCATCAAAAGGTAGGCCTGCTTTCTCAGCTCGTCATCATGGCTGCCAAAAGGGAAACGGCGATGAGCCGACAAGCACATGGAAGGGATTGCAATCCCAGTTTCTAACATGGCATCAACCAGAGATAAACGCTGTGCTTTGCTCCAACTGAGCCGGGCTAACCTTTCATCTGTTTCATCGATAGACATTTCAACAAAATCAAAACCACATGCTTTGGCTAAGGCTAAACGCTCAGGCCAGCTCAAGTGCTTAGGCAATGCTTTTTCATAAATACCTAATGGATGTTGGCGCATATTATTTCCCCCAAATAGCGTCAATGGCATGGTGAAACGCGGTGGCGGTAGCTACGGGATGTTCGGCTTCAGACAGTGCACGGCCGACAATAAAGGCACGTACCGCAATGGTGTGGAAGAGGGGCAAATCAGCAGGAGTGATACCGCCGGTAACCGACAGTTCGATTCCTAAGTCGGACAGTGCCTGCATCCTCTCTAGATCAGCCTGACTCCAGCTTTGTCCGCAGGCTTGAGCATCGCGGCCACGATGATAAATGGCTTGAGTTAACCCTAAGTCACGCCAGTTTTTAGCGTCATTTAGCGTCCAGTGACCAAACAGTTCTATCTGGATATCGCCATCATGTTGCTTTGCCACCTCCAATGCGGCTGCCATGGTGGCGAGAGGGGCTGCGCAAATCACCGTCATCCAGTTTGCGCCAGCAGAAAATGCTTGCTGCGCCAGTGTGGCACCCGCGTCAGCCACTTTAAGATCAGCAACCAGCGTATGTTGTGGATACCGTTGACGTAGAGTTTTGACTGCCTGAATACCTTCACTGATACACAGGATGGTACCGGCCTCGATGATATCGACATGGCGGTGCAGCAACGCGGTGGTCGCCAGTGCGGCATCAAGCCGGGTATGGTCCAGTGCGAGTTGTAATTGCGGCCTGAGGTGCTGAGTTGTCATAGTATCAATGTCCTAAATAGAGTCGGTGCCGCAACCTTGCCTGAGCAATAGAAGCTCATTGCAAAGTGCCAAGAGCAGCAACCAGAGCCTGATAGCGGAGATATTTATCCTGATATGCCTGTCGGGCGTGCTGATCGGGTTGCAGAGTATGCAGTTGCGGGGTTAAGGCCTGCTGAGCATCACTGAAATCGACAAAGCGCCCCGTGCCGACCATTGCCGCCAGTGATGCGCCCAGGCAGCCAGTCTCCTCAACTTGCGGCAGCTCTACCGGTAACCCGCTGATGTCGGCAAACATCTGCATCCATTGCCGTGATTGAGCCGGTCCGCCGGTAATCCGTAGTGCGCTGACGGACGAAAAACGTTTCAGCATTCGGTTGAGGTGGGTCATATGGCTGAATACCACCCCTTCGTAGATGGCTTGCACCAGATGTTGGCGCTGGTGGAAAGATTGCATGCCATAAAATCCGGCACACATTCCTAATCCAGCGTTGGAGCCATATAAAAACGGCACAAACAGTAGCTGGCTACCTGCTTTGGGTAACTGTGCTACCCATTGATTAAGCTGTTGGTAGTCTGTTTTCCCGCCCTCAGCACCAAACCATTGGTGGGTAAACCACTCCAGATTGGCCGCAGAGGTCGGGCTGGCTTCATGCACAATATATTTACCTGCTTCGGCATAACGGCCATAAACGAAGGGATATTCAACATCAGCTTTAAGCTGGTCGGTGATTCCCGAGGTCACCGACCAGGTCCCCATCACTGCATTTAATCGGCTTTCATCCTTCAGGCCAGCACAGAGGGCGGTAGAGACCACATCAAACAAACCGCCGACAACGGGGAGGCCAACCGGCAGACCGGTGGCATTGGCGGCAGCCTGAGTGATGGTGCCGACAATTTGTGCCGAAGCCACAATCGGTGGCAGGGCCGCCATAACTTCAGGGATACCTAGCAGTTGTGCCAGTGCGGGTTGATAGCCACCTTCGGCCATCGGATAGAGATTAGATTCTGAGATATTGGTCTCTTCGCAACCTAATTGGTCGGTCAGGCAGTAACGCAAATAGTCGTGGGCCATCAGAATGCTGCCAATCTGCTCATAACGGCCGGGTTGATGTTCTTTCAACCAGCGCAGCAAGGACACTGGGTGTCCGGTCCACAACGTTTGGCGGGTGATTGGGTAGAGCATTTGTGGGATGCCATCTCGCTGCCACTGTTTAACCAATGACAGCGCCCGTTGGTCAGAGGATAATATGGCATTGCCTAATGGATCACCTTTTTTATCAAGTAAAAACAGTCCCTTACCTTGAGCGGAAATGCCCACGCCCTGAATATTGCTGGAGGGAATCGTGTGGCGGGCTAACAGTTGGCGAATCACCGCACTCATTGCCTGCCATAGCACAGTCATATCGCGCTCAGCCCATCCCGGCTGGGGGCTGATAATGGCTAAATTTTGCCGTGCGATCCCGCATTCGTTACCGTCTCGGTCATACAGACCCGCTTTAATAAAGGTGCCGCCACAATCGATACCCAACCAATATTCCATTTCAGCCTCCGGTCAGCTTTTTTGTCTATTTTGGGCAGCAACAGTGCCAATAAGGAGGCGACAGC
>NZ_JAZGQA010000085.1:0-18421 GCF_048593855.1 Yersinia sp. 2542 StPb PI | reverse complement strand
ATTGGTTATTTGGTTTGTTTTGGACTAAATCTAATATGGTTACTCATCTGTTAAAGATGTCCTGGCCGCACACCCTGTAAACATTCAGCTACTACAAGTATGTAAGAATGAACGTTAACTCACCCTTGAGCACATGAGAGGTAAGCATGGCAATGACCCTAACCCGTGGACGGATTTTTGCATTGGCGGCAATGGTGCTAACGGCATCAACCGGTATATCACAGGCCGCAGATACTGTCCGAGTTGGCTCAAAAATTGATACTGAAGGCTCATTGCTGGGCAATATTATTGTGCAGGTACTGGATGCTAACGGGATAAAAACCACCAATAAATCACAGTTGGGCACCACCAAAGTAGTGCGTGGTGCTATCACTGCGGGTGAGATTGATATTTACCCTGAATATACCGGTAATGGGGCTTTTTTCTTCTCGGATGAAAAAGATCCCGCTTGGAAAAATGCGAAAGCAGGCTATGAAAAAGTCAAAGCGTTAGATTACGAGAAGAACAAACTGGTGTGGCTCTCACCTGCTCCAGCGAACAATACATGGACCATTGCAGTACGCCAGGATTTAGCCCAAGCGAATAACTTGAAAACGCTGGAGGATTTGGGCAAATGGATTAATGCTGGTGGTAAATTCAAATTAGCGGCCTCCGCCGAGTTTATTGAACGGCCAGATGCCTTGCCTGCTTTCCAGCAAGCTTACGGTTTTAAATTGAATCAAGACCAATTGTTATCATTAGCCGGTGGTGACACTGCGGTGACGATTAAAGCTGCGGCAGAACAGACCTCTGGTGTTAATGCTGCCATGGCGTATGGCACTGATGGCCCGGTTGCTGCTTTAGGCTTACAAACACTCGAAGACACTAAGGGTGTGCAACCTATTTATGCGCCGACGCCGATCATTCGTGAGGCCACACTGAAAGCACATCCAACGATACCTGCTTTACTCAATCCTGTATTTGCTACCCTTGATGGGCCGACGCTACAAAAACTGAATGCCCGTATTGCGGTTGAAGGTCAGGATGCGAAAAAAGTGGCAGCTAATTATCTGAAAGAAAAAGGGTTTGTTAAAGGATAGTGGTGGGTGTCAGAGATGGCGCTGTAGGCACCTGATTTATAGCGCTATCAAAGAAACAGGTCACTCGTTATTACAACAAAGGTTACCTGTCATGGAGATGGATTTTTATGGCTGTCAAAAACCGGGTCCTGCTAGTACTGGCTATTTTATTGGTTTTATCAGGTGCTGGGCTGTCTTTTGTGAGCCATGCACCTAACCGATTGATTTCCGGGCAAGGGATCTCGTTGTTATCGCTGATAAGTGGATCAAATGGGGTGGTGCTAATTCCTATTCTGATCCTGCTTATTTTTGCGTTCTTAAGACAAAATATCGTGCTGTATTGGCTAACAGTATTATTTGCCGAGTTGCTGCTTTTGGGTTTGTTGTTATTGGCTGGCACGACCGCCATACAGCTTGCCGGAGGTGGCGAGAGTCTGGCACGTACCTCATTAGGTGGAGGGTTCTGGCTGATGAGTGGGATGAGTCTATTGATTGCCGTCGATAGCTTATCTCGTGCCATTGTTAACCCTGTGTGGCGCAGTGTGGCTAATGTCTTACTGCTTCTGCCGGTAGTGATATTGCTCATGATGGGGCAGTTGGATCAACTATCGTTAATGAAAGAGTACGTTAACCGGCAAGACGTATTTAATGATGCGCTATGGCAACATCTTCAGATTTTACTCGCAACATTGATACCCGCCATCCTTTTGGGGATCCCACTCGGCTTACTCTGTTTTCGCTCTCGTCATTTTCAAAGCACCATTTTTTCGACATTGAATATTATTCAAACCATTCCATCTATTGCCTTATTTGGCCTGCTAATTGCGCCTTTAGCGGGGCTGGCTGCGGCTCTCCCCTGGTTAGCAGAGCATGGTGTCAGCGGTATCGGTCTGGCCCCGGCTATTGTCGCGTTGGTGCTTTATGCATTGTTGCCATTAGTGCGCAATGTGGTCGCAGGGCTAGAGTCGGTGCCTGACAGTGTTGTCGAGTCGGCCCGAGGTATGGGGATGACTCGCAGCCAGTTGTTCTTTCAGGTGCAAATACCTATTGCGATGCCACTTATCTTATCCGGTATCCGCATTGTCGCGGTACAAACAGTAGGGCTGGCTGTAGTGGCTGCATTGATTGGTGCGGGTGGGTTAGGCGCGATTGTGTTCCAAGGTTTGCTTAGCAGCGCATTGGATCTCGTGCTGCTTGGCGTTATCCCCGTGATTGTGATGGCGGTTGTGGTTGATTCGCTGTTTAAATTTATGGTTATTTTTATGGATACTTCACGTCGATGATTCATTTCCATCAGGTAAGTAAATATTTTGCCGGTAAACGAGCGGTCGATAATCTGACGTTGCAGATAGCCAAGGGTGAGTTTACTGTACTCATCGGTACCTCTGGCTCCGGTAAATCGACCACACTAAAAATGATTAACCGCCTTATTGAACATGATGAGGGGGAGATTCATTTTGCTGGTGAAGAAATTCGTAACTATAAACCTGAAGATATTCGGCGGCGGATGGGATATGCCATCCAATCGATAGGTTTATTTCCACACTGGACGGTGGAGCGCAATATTGCCACTGTGCCACAGTTGTTGAAATGGCCCCAGGACCGTATTCGCCAACGCGTCATCGAATTACTTAAGCTACTGCATCTTGAACCAGAACAATTTCTCCACCGCTATCCTCATCAATTGTCTGGTGGGCAGCAACAGCGTGTCGGTGTCGCTCGCGCCTTGGCAGCAGATCCTGAAGTCTTATTGATGGATGAGCCCTTTGGGGCGTTAGACCCCGTGACGCGCTCGGCACTCCAGTTTGAAATTACCCGTATTCATCAATTATCGGGTCGGACTATCGTGCTGGTGACTCATGATATTGATGAGGCGTTGAGTCTGGCTGATCGCATAGTTCTGATGGATGAAGGCCGAGTCATTCAGCAGGGAACGCCTCTTGAAATGCTAACTCAACCCGCCAATGATTTTGTTCGTGATTTTTTTGGTCGTAGTGATCTCGGAATTAAGCTGTTATCACTGGGGTGGGCTGAACAACGGGTCAGGCGCGGTGAAACGTTGAGAGGGCCGCCGATTCTCGGTACTACCAGCCTGCGCGAGGCGCTTTCCCTGTTTGTTTCTCGTCAGACCGATAAACTGCCGGTGGCCGATGAATATGGGCAATCACTAGGTGTACTTTATTTTGCTGATTTGGTGGCAGATAAGGGGAGCGTGTGAAACCTGATACCACTCATACCCGTGATACGGCTCATACTTATAAGCCAACAAAGAAAGCGTTTAAATGGGTAGTATCCGATGTACTGCGTTGGCTAAAAGACCCTCTGTGCTGGGCGCTGCTGCTGTTGACCGGTTTGGTTTTTGGTATGACCTCTCTGCACGGTTTCTTTGCCGCGTTATTTCCTGATCTCGATCGGCCTGTCTACCTGCAAGATACATTCTGGTCACTAGTGGTTGCTCATGTCTTATTGGTGCTGGTTTCCAGTGTTATCGCTGTTTTGATAGGAGTGAGTGCGGGTATTGCTGTGACACGTCCCATGGGGAAAGAGTTTCGTTCAGTGGTGGAAACCGTTGTTGCTGTGGGGCAGACTTTTCCACCGGTAGCGGTGCTGGCTATTGCCGTACCGGTGATGGGATTTAGTGAGAAACCCGCCATTATCGCTTTGGTGCTTTATGGTTTATTGCCGATTTTACAAGGAACTATCACCGGTATCGAGTCTGTCTCCCGCGGCATTCATGAGGTGGCAGAAGGGGTGGGAATGAGTGCCAGGCAGATTTTGTGGCAGGTTGAATTGCCACTGGCAGCACCTATTCTCGTTGCAGGTATCCGAACCTCGGTCATTATCAATATAGGTACGGCCGCAATAGCGTCAACCGTTGGGACGAAAACCTTGGGTTCTCCGATCATTATCGGACTTAGCGGTTTTAATACGGCTTACGTTATTCAGGGGGCGGTTGTGGTCGCACTATTGGCTATTATTACGGATATGATTTTTGCTCGTTGGGCCAGGCGGCTGTCACGTTGGCGGGAATTACAATCTCTTCCGATAGACCGGCACGATTAATGTTTTGGCTGTTTTGCGCTCTGATTAGTAACAGGTGCCTATGCTAATTTCACTTCCTATGTATGGTGTCGAGCCGCAGGATGTTCTGCCTTTTTGGCGGTTATTATCGCAACAACTGCACCGTCATGGGGTTATAGGGATAGATGGTGCTACAGGGATAAGTGATCAACTCATCTGGCCTACTGATTTACTGCAACATTGGCGTGATCCTAATTTGCTGTTGAGCCAAACCTGCGGTTTTCCTCTGGTGACGTTATTGCAACAGCAGGTGCAATTGATTGGGGTATTTAGCTATCAATCACCTTACTGTTCGGGGGAATATTACCGTAGTTTGGTTATGGTCCGTGCTGATGAAAAAGGCCAACAACTGGCAGATTTTCGCCATAGAATAGTTGCCTATAACAGTATGGATTCTCAGTCTGGATACAATGCACCACGTGCTTTAATTGCACCATTGGCGATCAATGGGCATTTTTTTTCTCACAGTTTGGCCTCTGGCGGGCATTACCATTCGATCTCGATGATCCAACAGCGACAGGCCGATATTGCCGCAATAGATTGTGTCAGTTTTGCACTATTACAGCGAGCCAATCCCTCAGCCGTTGCCGGATTAAAAATAATAGCGCAAACCGATGCGGCTCCTGGCCTGCCACTTATCACTTCATTGTCAACTTCAGCACTACAGCTTACCCAGATCCGCCAGGCTATTACGGCTACCGTTAATTCTCCTGAAGCCGCGTCTGCCAAAGATAGGTTATTAATAAAATCATTTAGTGTTTTACCAATTTCGGCTTATGACGTAATTAGAAGGATGCAAGAAAAAGCGTTCTCAGCCGGAGTAATAACACTTTGATAAGAAGTGTTATTGGTGTGAGTAAACAAGCCAATCTTCTGCTGAAGCAATCGCTGAGATAAGCACTTTACTGTGCAGTACACGAGGCAGTCATTGCCCCGTGTATGGCTCAATAGAAAAACTAAGTGATATCAATTACAACAAGCCGCCACCTTCAACATCAATCACGCTACCGGTCATAAAACTGTTTTCCAGCAATAACACAAAGGCACCCGCAATATCAACCGGTTGGCCGACTCGACCGACAGGTAGTGAGGCTGCCATTTTTGTAAACATAGCCTGTCGCTGCTCATTACTCATACTATTATAAGCTTCAGTCGCGGTTACGCCTGGGCTGACCACATTGACCCGTCGTGGGGCCAGTTCTTTGGCTAACTGCTTACCGACTGCTTCCAATGCAGCATTAATAGCTGTTTTGATGAACTGGCCGCTGACAAACTTACGTGACAACAAACCTGACGTCAGGGTTATTGAACCCTGTTCGTGCAGATAAGGTAACGCTGATTGTATCGCCCGCAGTGCTCCCCACAGTTTTACATCAAAATTTTCCTGAGCTTCGCTTAAAGAGGTGTCTGCCAAAGCGTGTGCTTGCACCGCAGGCCCGGCGGTAATAACCAAGTGATCAAAGGTTCCGACCTGTGCAAACAGACGCTTGAGTGATTCTGCATCAGTCATATCAGCAGATAAGCGCAACATAGCACTATCGTGATCGACAGATTGTGAGCCTGCCGAACGGCGCGAAACCAAGACGACTTTGGCACCTCGACTGATGGCGGCATAAGCCACGGCTGCGCCAATACCACTGTTGCCTCCAAGAATAACCAGTTTTTGTTGATTGAGTGGAGAACTGAATTGATGCTGAGATAACGTTGTGATGTCCATAATGAGTCCTGTATTTAAATAAGGGTTTCACTCTTCATCTATAGTCATCTATTGAAAGTTGTCTAACAATCGACTAAAAAGACAATCACCTGTAAAGGAAATTTACTAATGATCTCATTTAGTGATCTGGATGTTTTTGTTCGAACGGTTGATTGCGGTAGTTTGTCTGAGGCTGCTCGTCGGCTCAATATCACACCCGCAGCAGCCAGTATTGCGGTAAAACGCCTGGAGTCTCAATTGGGTGTGCGCTTGTTGGTCCGCTCAACCCGCAGTTTGCGCCTAACAGAAGCAGGGGCCAGCTATCTTGATAGTGCACGTATTGCGTTAGGGGCATTAGTTGAGGGAGAACAGGCAATTCAGAAAAAAATGACGGGCTTATCTGGAGTATTACAACTTTCAGCCCCTTCAGACTTTGGCCGTAACTTATTAGTCGATTGGCTGAATGATTTCAAACAACAACATCCGCATATTCAATTGCATTTGTTACTCAACGACCGCCACGCCGACCTTTTCCGCGAACCGGTAGATATTGCTTTGCGTTTCGGGGTGCCTACCGATTCCAGTTTGGTGGCATTGCCCGTTCTAACTCAACATCGGCGTATGTTATGTGCCAGCCCTGCCTATCTTGCCCGTTACGGCGTGCCGCAGACACCGGCTCAATTGGCCGACCATCATTCGGTGTTATATCAGCGCAATGGTCGACTTTATAACCAATGGCGGTTAATGCGACAGGGGGAAGAACAAGAGGTGACGATGTCCGGTGAATACGTCAGTGATGATGGTGAGATAGCGCGACGTTGGGCACTGGCGGGGTTGGGTATTGCCAATAAGGCTGCTATTGATGTAGTCGATGATATCCGGTCAGGGCGTTTGGTTCAGGTATTGCCAAGCTGGCAGGGCGAAGTCTTACCATTAAATCTATTGTGCCCCCACCGCTCGCAGGTATCAGAGCGGGTCAGGGGTTTACAGACTTTTTTGCAACAACGATGCCGCGATTGGATGGGCGCTTACGGTGATTCCTGACCATTGTTGGATAAGCCCGCAGGGCCAATATCAGACAGTGGGGAGGATTCGGTCGTTTCAGTTTCATGTGGGGTGGTTGAACGGGTATAGATGTTCAACCCGGCGAGAAAAACGCCACCTAATGAACTCAGTGCCATTATCGCAATCAGGATAATGAGTGCTTTTCTTAGCATAATTTTTTCACTTTTTATCGAAACAGAGGGAATTATAATCTGTTCACTGAATGAAACAACCATGTTACATGGTTGATGCATTTATATTCTGGATAAAATAAACACGCCGGCGGTTGCAGCTTAACGAGGCTTAAACAGAAATTTCCCCAATGTGACCAATATTACCGCAGAAACAATCACGGCTAATGCACACCATTCAGTGGTTGATAAACTTTCACCGGCAAAGCCAATACCGAGCAACACCGCAACAACCGGGTTCACATAGGCATAACTGGTGGCGACCGCCGGGCGCACATTTTTTAGCAAGAACATATAAGCGCTAATGGCGAGCATTGAGCCGAAAACAATCAGGTAAAGTAACGAGAGAATGCCACCCATGGTCGGCATTTGTTCCAGTTGTTCACCACTTAGCGTACTGGCAAGCAACAACACCACACCTGCAACCAGCATCTGTGCGGCACCGGACATGGCACCACTGGGGAGCGCCAGCCGTGAAGCCCAGACCGAGCCAAATGCCCAACTGGCTGAGGCCAATAATATCAGCATTGCCCCCACCGGATTACCTAATAAGTTGCTACCAGTATTGAGCAAGATGATACCTACCAACCCGAGAGCAATCCCCGACCATTCCAGTTTTGTGTTACGCATCCCCCATAACATGCTGAAACACAAAGTGAATAGTGGAACAGTCGCCACCATAACGGCGGCAATCCCTGAGGGAACATGTTGATGTTCGGCGATGGTAACCAGCCCATTACCGATAGCCAATAATAAGATACCTATCGCACTGGCGCCCAGCCATTGGCGGAATGTGGGCAGGGCGTGACCACGAATGGCTAAAAAGCTGAACAGCAGTACACCCGCAATCAGGTAACGTAAGCCAGCCATCATCAATGGGGGCCAGCTCTCTACCCCGATACGTATGACCAGGTAAGTCGAACCCCAAACGAAGTATAAAGTGAAAAGTGAACCAACCAGCAACCACAGATTACGGCTATTTTGCTTAAGCATAATTATTCAATAATAAAGGGAGCGGTGAAACATCGAGGTATCAGTAAACATGAGAATAGCTGCCGTTAGCAAAGGTTTTTATCATTTTTTTACGTTTTAATTTTTCGTCTGAAATTTACGCAAAAACAGTGAGTTATTCTTGAATATAATAACTGATGAGTTAATAAACAACTGATAGTTTCAGTGCTTCCCATGCAAGCTAAGGTTGCTTCAGGCATGATGCATAAAATCCGATGCTTATATTGTTAATTATCAGATAAGGCGAATTATTTATGACATCAACAGCTTTGCTAATCACTCGCCGGTTTGATTTTCGAACACTAAATCCGGTGCGGAGATACGCCGGGTTGATGGTGCTATTTATTTTGCTCGCAATCCCGTTTGCCGATGCAGCGCAGAGTAATTCGCTAAACAGTGACTATGCTTTTTGGTCTGCCAGTGAATTGCAGCATAACCAGCAGAGTATTGCGCAAAACCAGGCGCCAAAGGAGACCATACGGGCTTACCAGCAGTTATTACAGCAGGCGGATAAAGCGCTGCAACGGCCAGATCAAAGTGTCACTGACAAGAGTATTGTGCCGCCCAGTGGTTCGAAACATGACTATCTCAGTCTTAGTGCCTACTGGTGGCCTGATAGCCAAAAAAGTGATGGGTTACCTTGGATGCGCAAAGATGGGCAGATAAATCCAGCCAGTAAAAATGCGGATAGCGACGGGGTACGTCTGGCTGATTTTACCGCTCAGGTACAGGCGTTGACGCTGGCCTGGTATTTTTCTGGCCAGCAGAAATATGCTGATAAAGCGATTAGCATGATTCGAACCTGGTTTATCAACCCGCAAACGCGCATGAACCCGAACCTCGATTATGCTCAGGGCGTGCCGGGTATTGCTGCGGGACGTGGCACCGGTGTTTTGGATGGGCGCTACTTTGCCACTCGTATTGTCGATTCACTGATTATGTTGCGGCAGAATAAACGTTGGACGGCGCAAGATGAAAAGCAGATGCAACAGTGGATGACGGAATACTTACACTGGCTACAGCACAGCCCGGCAGGTAAAAAAGAGGCGGCGGCGCAGAATAATCACGGTAGCTGGTACACAGTCCAGGTGGCTGGAATTGCCTGGTATTTGCAACAACCACAACGGGTTCGCGAGATGGCTGAATTATTGAAAACCAAACTGGATACTCAACTCGCTGCGGAAGGCTCGCAACCCCTGGAATTGGCACGGACCCGTTCTTTTCATTACAGTTATTTCAGTTTGCAGGCGGCGACGTTGATGGCGCAGTTGGCAGATAAAGTGCAAATCGACTTGTGGCGTTATCAAACACCTAATGGCAGTAGTTTGATTAAAGCGCTTGATTTTATGGCTCCTTATTCTGATGAACAGACAAAGTGGCCCTATCGCAGTCTTGATCACATGGGAGTGCGGTTGGTACCACTGATGGTTCAGGCAGATAAAGCGCTAGGCGAGAATCGCTATCAGCGGTGGATCAAACAAGCCGACTTTACTGTTATGCCGAGTAAGGAAGGGGCGAAGCGCAAAGGGGCGGTAACTGAAGCGCGGCGAGATACCTGGTTATTGGCCGTGACTACTCAGCAAGGTGAATAGTTAATTAGGGTATAAATAACAAAAAAAAACCGGGAGTTATCCCGGCGTAATAACAGGTAATAAATTCACAATGAAGCATTCAAACAGTAAATTAATGAGGGTCATACTAAGGCGAAAAATTTAGAACTGATAAACCAAACCGACCGCAACAACGTTGTCAGTATTCAGTTTCAGTTTATTATCATCACTCAACTGGTTAATTTTATAATCAACATAGGTGGACATGTTTTTATTGAAGTAATAAGACGCACCGATATCAACATATTTAACCAGATCAGTATCACCGATCCCTTCGATATCTTTCCCTTTAGATTGAACATACGCCAGCGATGGTTTCAAACCGAAATCAAATAAATATTGTGCCACTAATTCTACGTTTTGAGTTTTATTAGCAAAACCACTTACACCAGTTGACACATTATTAATGGTTGCCGTACCTGAGATAGGGGTCATATTACGGGTTTCAGCATAGGTTGCGGCCAAATAAACACCGTTGTCATCATATTTCAGACCCGTTGTCCAGGCATCAGCTTTATCGCCTTTACCAAAGTTGCCGTTCTTCTGCGCCGTAGTTCGGTTAGAAGAAGCATATGCAGCAGCCACGCTCACGCCAGCACCAATTTCATAACTGGAAGACAAACCGAAACCGTCGCCATTTTGTTTGGTGGCATCTGCGCGGCCGTTATTGCTATCAGCTTCGCTGCCGTTTTTGCCTTGGTATTGTAGCGAGAATTTCAGCCCATCAACCAGACCGAAGAAATCAGTGTTGCGATAAGTAGCCACACCGGTAGTACGACCGGTCATGAAGTTATCGGTTCTGGTGTAGCTGTCGTTACCGAACTCAGGCAACATATCGGTCCAGGCTGCCACGTCATATAACACACCATAGTTACGGCCATAATCGATTGAACCTAATTTGCCGTAACGTAAACCAGCAAAAGCTAAACGTGTTTTATTGTCTTTTGTTTCCTGGCTTTCTGCGTAGTTAGCGGCAATGTTATATTCCCACTGGCCATAACCGGACAGTTGGTCAGTAATTTGGGTGGCACCTTTAAAACCAAAACGCACGTAAGATTTATCGCCGTCACTTTTATTATTATCAGAAAAGTAATGCAGTGCTTTGACTTTTCCGTATAAATCAAGTTTATTACCGTCTTTGTTATAAATTTCTGCTGCATGTGACGTAGTGGCAACTAATAAAGCCGGTACCAGGATTGCCAGAAGATTACGTTTCATATTTTTGCCCTGTTTCTCTTATTTAAAAAGACGCGAGTAGAAGATTTTTTTGCTGTATTCAATATCTATCTGAATTCGGCCAGCGCAGAATTTTTACCGCATCTGTGTGATATATTTATGACAAATCATAAATAACTGCGACATTGCGTAAATTTCAGCACGCGGTGATTTGCCAGGTCAGAGGATTTCAGCTACTACGGCGGTGCTTTCGGGCTGACGCCAGCGTTGTGGTGTGGGACAATAGGGCAACACTCAGTTTAGATAAGATATGCATGGCGTTGTCCCCGGCAGTAAAAGAACAAATCAGTCAGTGGTATAAGGCTCTCCAGCAGCAGATCCCGGACTTTATCTCCCGGGCACCGCAGCGCCAGATGATCGCCGAAGTGGCGAAAACGCTGGCCGGTGATGCTGGCCGTCATTTGGCTATTGAGGCACCGACCGGTGTTGGCAAAACGCTGTCTTATCTGATCCCTGGCATTGCAGTCAGCCGAGCAGAAAGCAAACCACTGGTGGTGAGCACTGCTAATGTGGCGCTACAGGATCAGATTTACAGTAAAGACTTGCCGCTATTGAAGAAAATTATTCCCGACCTTAAATTTACCGGTGCTTTCGGGCGTGGGCGATATGTGTGTCCACGTAATCTGGCGGCTATGTGTACGGATGTTTCTGGCCAAGGGGATTTATCGCTGTTTCTCGGCGATGAATTGGCCCCCGCCAATGGTGAGGAACAAGCGACTTGTCTGACGCTGTCTAAGCTACTGAGCAGCCATGTCTGGGACGGGCTGCGTGACCATCATCAGTTGGCGCTTAGTGATAGCCTGTGGACTAAATTGAGTACCGATAAGGCTAATTGCCTTGGGCGTAACTGCCATTATTTCCGTGAGTGTCCGTTCTTTATTGCGCGCAAAGAAATCGAAAGTGCCGATGTTGTGGTCGCCAACCATGCATTAGTGATGGCTGCATTGGAAACTGAATCGGTGCTACCCAATCCGAAAGAATTACTGTTGGTATTGGATGAAGGCCACCATTTGCCTGATGTAGCGCGCGATGCGCTAGAAATTGAAGGTGAGATCACCGCGTTCTTTGCCAATATGCAGTTGGATATGATTGTGCGGCTGGTGGATCAATGCATGGTGCAATACCGGCCTAAAAATCCGCCTGGTTTAGCGAATCCAGAGCGCTTGAAAGACCATTGCGAGCAGTTGCGCGAGCTGATGTTGAGTGTGGAACAACAAGTCAGTCAGCTGCTTCCTGCTGATGCCAATCCGGCGGTGTACCGTTTTGAAATGGGTGAGTTACCGGGGAGTTTGACAGAAGATTGCGCCAAATTATTCAAGCTGACCGATGCTTTGCGCGGTTTGGTCGAATTTGTACTGAACGATTTGAGTGAGCAAACCGGTAAGCACGATATTGTGCGTCTGCATCGCGCCATCCTGCAAATGAGCCGTACACTGGGTTATCTGGAGGCCATGAGCAAACTTTGGCGGCTCGCGGCAATGGAAAAAGCCTCGAATGCGCCGATATCCAAATGGGTAACCCGTGATTATCGCGAGAATCAAACGCACCTCTATTTCCACTGTGTTGGCATCCGTGTCAGTGACCAGCTAGATAAAATGTTATGGCGTAAAGTCCCCCATGTGATTGTGACTTCAGCGACATTACGTTCACTCAACAGCTTTGCCCGCTTGCAGGAGCTCAGTGGCCTGAGTGAGAAGGCCGGCGACCGGTTTGAAACACTGTCCTCCCCGTTTAACCATATTGAACAGGGGAAGTTGATTATTCCCAAAATGCGCTTCGAGCCAACTATGGCCCATGAAGCTGAACATCTGGCTGAAATGGCGCAATTTTTCCGTGCGCAGCAGGCCAGTGGGCGGCATAAAGGAATGTTGATTTTGTTCAGTAGTCATCGGGCGATGCAAACCTTTCTCAGCCATGTGACCGATCTGCGTTTGATGCTGCTGGTGCAGGGGGACCAACCCCGTTACCGACTGGTGGAAGAGCACCGTAAGCGGGTCAATAACGGTACTGCCAGTGTATTGATTGGTCTGCAATCATTTGCTGAAGGGTTGGATTTGAAAGGTGAATTGTTGACCCAGGTTCATATTCACAAAATTTCGTTCCCACCGATTGATAGCCCGGTAATTCTCACGGAAGGGGAGTGGCTGAAGTCGTTAAAACGTTATCCGTTTGAAGTGCAAAGTTTGCCAAGTGCCTCGTTTAATCTGATCCAACAGGTTGGTCGTTTGATTCGTAGTAATCAATGCCACGGTGAGATTGTTATTTACGATCGGCGTTTATTGACTAAGGGTTATGGTTCACGATTGTTGGCGGCACTACCGGTCTTCCCAATTGAACAACCGGAGATGCCGACGGGGGTGATTATTCCGCCTGCGGTAATAAAAGCCCCGGCGAAGGCGGCGGTAAAAAGAGGGCGGCGGAAACGGACTGTTTTATAAGCATGTTTTCTTTATTCATTAAAACGATATGTTTTCGCGAAGACCAAAACACTCTGTATTCTGTTGAGGTAAAAGGCCGGCATCACCGGCCTTAACCTTTAGTTAAACAGTCGGAGTACGTGATCTAGAATTAATGAAGACAATGTAAAGTCTGGATCGGCGAAAGTAACACCCTGAGCGCCCAAATGAGAGAACAGAGGCAATGTTAGTGCTGGTAGCACGCATAAAAGCAGCCCGTTAATACCACTGGCGATAAGTGCTCCACGGAACCCCCCCGTCGCATTGCCAAAAATAGCGGCTGCACCGCCGGTAATAAAACTGGCCATAATGCCTGGTACGATAATGGGCAATCCAATAAATGGGAAGATAAGGATACAAACCAGCTCGACGGAAAAACTCATCAAAAATCCGATTAGTGTCGCATTAGGTGCTTTGGTAAATAGCACCATAACATCAACGGCAGGTACAGAGCCTGGTGCAAATACTCGCGCGAAGCCTTTAAAGGCAGGGACGATTTCAGCGGTAAATAAATTAACTCCAGCCTTAGCTAAATAGAGCCCGCATGTAAAAATAGCCGACTGCTCCAAGATGAAGATAATCACATTTTTATCAGCAGCACCGGCCCCATAAACCAATTTCATTGCATCTGTAATCTGCGGTTGTGTCGCAAAAATACAAGATATCAATAACAAAATTAACATGGTTAATAGTGTGGCAATATTGGGTTCGCGCAGGAAATCAAACTTATTACTGATTTTAATGTTTTCAGTGTCAGAGTTTTTATTACCGAACCATTTCCCCATGTAAGAGCCTATTATGTAAGAGGAAATTGCGGCATGGGAAATAGCATACTCATTTGAACCAATGATTTCACGACTGAATCGGCTAAGAATATAGGGTGATACGGCCATATAAAAACCAATAATAATTGTGGCGATAATAACTATTGGATAATGGCTGTAGCCCAGTTGCATAAGCACGGCAGTCAATGCAAAAGCCATAAATAAAACAAGGTGTAATGATAAATAGATAAATTTGAACCGGGTAAACCTTGCCAACAGAATGTTGAGTATCATAGAAAATAGCAGAATAAGTGCTGCTGTTGCACCAATTTTATCAATTGTTGCCGCCATGATAGCTTCATTACTGGGTACGACACCGACAATATTAAATGCACTGGAAAATAGTGTGCTGAATGCCGTAAGTACCTTCATTAAAATACTGCCACCGACTTTTATCATCGTAAACCCGATAAAAGAGAGGAAAGTACCGGTAATTAAACGAGAAACAGATGCTTTTTGAAAGAGTAAACCTAAAAATGCCACAATGGCAATTATTACTGCTGGTGTTTTTACTAAACTAAGCAATATATCCAACTTACCACCTCACCCCGAAGATATGCATATCGTAAAATATGTTTTTATTAACATTTTTATGACAAATGATGTTGTCACAAATAAAGTATCCCTTTAATGCTAAAAGTTATTCGAGTTGCACATCACATAACTAAAACATAATTCCATTTTATGTGGAATGCTATTTTAATTTTGTTTTTATTGTGTTCTGAAGTTGTTGTGAAAATGCATATAAATACAGTGAAAACTGTTTTCATCTGAAATCTTTTTCTATGCGTATAAATCCAATGACTAAGATTATATAAGCCGCTGGTGAGCTGACTCTAGCAAGTCAAGCCTGGCAGTACCTCCGGTGTAAATTGCGGGTTATTGGTTAGCGGCAACGTTAACTGTTATCGACATGTTTAGCAGGCAGGGGTAAAGCAGAATGAAACAGCTAATGGCAGAGTTTATTGGCACTTTCTGGCTGGTGTTAGGCGGGTGTGGTAGCGCAGTATTGGCTGCAATGTTCCCGGTGGCGGGTATTGGATTTTTGGGGGTGGCATTGGCGTTTGGGCTGACTGTCGTCACGATGGCGTATGCACTGGGGCATGTCTCAGGTGCGCATTTTAACCCGGCAGTGTCACTCGGTTTATGGGTGGGTGGGCGTTTCTCTGGCGCACAATTAGTGCCTTATATTGTGGCGCAAGTGCTGGGGGGGCTGGCCGGGGCCGCTATTTTGTATTTAATCGCCAGTGGCAAAGCCGGGTTTGATGTCAGTGCCGGGTTCGCCAGTAATGGTTTTGGTGTTCGCTCGCCGGGGGGATATAACTTACAAGCGGTACTGGTGGCTGAAGTGGTTCTTACCATGGGGTTTGTGATGGTTATCATGGGGGCGACCGATAAACCTTCTCATGCAATTGCAGCGCCGTTGGCTATTGGGCTATGTCTTACACTGATCCATTTAATCAGTATTCCAGTGGATAATACCTCGGTAAATCCCGCACGTAGTACCGCTGTAGCTATTTTTGCCGGTGGAATCGCATTGCAGCAGTTATGGGTATTCTGGCTGGCCCCGTTGGTAGGCGGAGCCTTAGGTGGCGCTATTTATCGGGTATTATTTAGCCCACCGGAAGAGTTAAACAAACCACTGTAGTTTGCCTGTCACTGCCGCAAGTTGTTCTGGCAGTGGCGGGTTTCACCCGCTAGCCTACCATCAGTACCACTCCTCTCTATTAGCCGCGCAGTTCTAATTATTTCGGGTATCGCTATCACTATTAGTGATAAAGTTTCAGCAATAAGTTACCTGATTTATGTTTAACCGCGACGGACAGGGGAAATGCCGCACCATGGATTACAGTAAAATTATTAAAGAGATTGGGCGCGGTAAGAATCATGCGCGTGATCTGGACAAGCTTACCGCTTATGAACTGTATAAAGTCATGTTGGCAGGGCAGGTCCCCGAGTTGGAGCTAGGGGGGATCCTGATAGCCTTTCGTATTAAAGGTGAATCCGAACAGGAGATTCTGGGCTTTTATCAGGCGATGCAAGAACAGGTGATGCCACTACGCGCGCCAATGGATTATCCACTCCCCGTGGTGATCCCAAGTTATAATGGTGCGCGCAAACAGGCTAATCTGACCCCGTTATTGGCATTATTACTTTCACGTCTGGGGTTACCGGTGGTGGTACACGGCGTGACTGAGGACAGCAGCCGGGTAACCAGTGCCGAGATTTTCCAGCAACTGAATATTCCGTGGTCACTTGATGCCGCTGAAGCCCAACAACGGCTTGATAGCGGGTTGCCGGTATTTATCCCTGTATCAGCATTATCGACTCAATTAGACCAACAATTACAGTTACGCTGGCGGATGGGGGTTAGAAATAGCAGTCACACATTGGCGAAACTGGCAACACCGTTTATTCACGATAATGCATTGCGTCTTGCCAGTGTTTCGCACCCAGAATATATGCAAAAAGTCGGCGGCTTCTTTCAGGCGATCGGCGCACCGGCACTGCTACAGCAAGGGACCGAAGGGGAGGTTTATGCTAACCCATCGCGTTGCCCACCAATTCATTACATCAATGGGGGGGAACAGCAAATTTTACTGGATCGCCAGTTAGAGCAGGGCGAACTGGTGTTACCCTCGTCGAAAGATGCCGCCATAACGGCCCGCTGGATTGAAGGTTGTTTGGCGGGTGAATGGCCTATTCCTGATGCTATCCAAAAACAGTTAGCATGTTGTCTGGTGGCGGTCGGGCGGGCTGATACCCTCGAGCATGCGCTGCAACAGATTGAGGCTATGTGAGTTTTTGCGCGAGCGACGGGGTAAAGTGGTATCAGAGAGTGGCACTGAACTAAGCCCATTTATTCTGAGTAAATCGTGGCGATAACATCAAATGAAGTCGCCTACCGATAGGATTCGCTGTTATTTTGATGGCAATACCCACCACCCGTTCTGCGGCAATTTATGCTATCTTACGCGCCAGAAAATGCCGATCAGAGAGCCAGACGATGGAAAACAAAAAAATATTCCCCAAAGAAAAAAGCGGATTGCATCCCCGAAATCGTCATCGCTCACGCTATGATTTTGATGCTCTTTCAGTAAGTTGCCCGGAGTTAGTTCCTTTTCTGGCAGCTACCGCCTATGGTGATATTTCTATCGATTTTGCCGATCCTCTGGCGGTCAAAATGCTCAACCGGGCATTGCTGAAGCATTTCTATGGTATTGAATATTGGGATATTCCAGCTGACTTTTTATGCCCACCGATCCCAGGTCGTGCTGACTATGTGCACCATCTGGCCGACTTATTGGCCAGTTGTAATGAAGGGGTTATCCCGCAGGGTAGAAATATTGCGCTGTTGGATATTGGCGTCGGTGCCAACTGTATTTATCCGATTATTGGTCAGCGGGAATACGGCTGGCGTTTTACCGGGACTGACATTGATCCGCAAGCACTCAGTGCGGCAAAAATGGTGGTGTCAATGAACCCGACGCTGAAAAACACCTTACGACTTAAACAGCAAAAAGACTCACAAGCTATTTTCGACGGTATTTTGGCGGTGAATGAACGTTACGATGCCACACTATGTAATCCGCCGTTCCATGCCTCCGCCGAAGAGGCCGCAGCAACCACGCGTCGCAAGTTGCACAAATTGGGTAAAAGTGAAGTTGCCGCTAAACCGGTGCAAAACTTTGGCGGGAAAAATAGCGAATTGTGGTGTGAAGGTGGAGAAGAAGGGTTTGTTAGTCGCATGGTGGCAGAGAGCGCAACTAAGGCGCAAAACTGCTTTTGGTTCACTTCATTGATCTCGAAGAAGACCACCTTACCGGCAATCTATCATGCCCTGCGCTATGCCAACGCCGTTGAGGTCCGCACCATTGATATGGCACAAGGGCAAAAAGTCAGCCGGTTTGTGGCATGGACGTTCCTGACGCCGGAGCAGCAGGTGGCGTGGAAAGCTGAACGTTGGTAATACCCTTCGTCCTTGACGCCGCAGGGGTGTTGGCTGCGCGCACTTACCCGAATCACTGACTTGAGTCAGCTCATCGGGGTGCGTTTACTGGCCGCCTACCTGCAACGTCAATGACTTTGGGTATGCTCTTCTTCGTCCTTGACGCCGCAGGGGGGGTTGGTTGTGCACACTTACCCGAATCACTGACTTGAGTCAGCTCATCGGGGTGCGTTTACTGGCCGCCTACCTGCAACGTCAATGACTT
>NZ_JAZGQA010000084.1:0-18458 GCF_048593855.1 Yersinia sp. 2542 StPb PI | reverse complement strand
GCCTATATTTTCATATCAAAAATAATTTTATGAATGGAAATCATACCATCCGTAATAACAGGGCTTGAATATCAATTACCAGGAAGGTAAACCAATAATGTCTTCATCAAATTTTATTAATCTGGATCATAATAATAGTACGCAGCTAACTATTACGCCCCACCTATCATCACAGCACGAATCATATCGCGTATCCAACTGTGCCAAAGCTATCAGTGCTCTGTTGTTGGCATTGAGTGGCACTGCCGCTTGGGCAGATGACGATAGAAGAAAACATTCTATACAGCAAGGGGCTGAACATAACATAAACACCAACTCTGCCCAGTTGCAGAATATGTTCCAAAACCTTAAGTATTTGGCACAAAACATGGAAGAAGTTGGCCAGCAAATGTTGGCACAGCATATGAAGCAAGAAGAGCAGCGTATACAAATTAGCCATCTGCCGATGGATCAGCAGATGGATAGGCGCATCGCGCTGAAGCTCAATTCGCCCGACTCAGAGCTAAAGAGGTTGGAGGATGACAGTGAGCGTCTGCAGTCGCAATTCAACCAGTTGGAGAAACAGTTGCAGAATAGGTACCCGCTGGAGTACCTGCAACTGCAATTACAGGAGTACCAGCAACTACCAGAGGAAGAGCAGCAGCATCACCCATTGGTAGCGCACCAGGAACACCAGCAAAGCAAGGTGAAAGATCATATTGGCAATAATGATACGTTGCCGGCAGCAACAACGATAACAACCAAGCCTAAAAAAGCAACACCACCCGCCCCAAAACCCAAAAGGCTACCGGTACCTGAACCAATTCTCAAATCCCCCCCTATCATTAACCATAACCCGCAAGCCGGTAGCTATCTTGCCAACCAAATGGCCGCACAACAGATGTTTATTACTGACGACCTACAGCATCGCCAAGGAGAAACTCCCTACACTGACCCAATGACGGGCGAGCAAAAAGTTACCGGCATGTGGTTAAACACCAATGGGGCGATAACCCGTTTTAGCTCCGGTCAGGACCAACTCCACACCAAAGGCACCCGCTATTCAACTCAGTTAGGGGGCAAAATAAGCCAATGGAGCAGCGGTGAACATGATCTAGGAATTCTGGGAATAACTGCCGGTATCGGTAAAGCCAGCAGTCGTAGCAATTCCGCCACATCTCAGCATCAAGCTAATGGGTCTGTAGTTGGCTATAACTTAGGGTTATATAGCGTCTGGAATGCCGACAACATCAGTCAGCTTGGGCCTTATATTGGCTTACTTGCGCAATACGGAATGTTTAATAATCAGGTTAAGGCACCAGAAGTCGTCACAGGTGCGAATTATAAGTCTTATATATTCACCACAGCGTTAGAAACAGGTTACAAAATTCAATTGGTCGAAAAAGAGAAGGCTAAGTTATTTGTACAACCGAAGGCGAAAGTATTGTGGCAACGTAGCAGTGGGCTGCAACATAAAGAACTCACCGGGCCACAGATAAAGATGGAAGAGAACAATACGGTTACGACCAAATTAGGATTACTTACAACACTAGAATTTGGCGCTGATACTTTATCTACTACTAACACCTTAAAAATCAACCCGTTCATTGAAGCTAATTGGATAAATAGCAACGGGAATAAAGGGCTATTACTGGATGATGCCCATATTACACCGCAAGGAATGAACAACATTGCTGAGTTGAAACTAGGTGTTGAGGGCAAGTTCAATAACAACTTTAAGCTATGGAGCCATCTTGGTCAGCAGTTAGGTAAGCACAATTACTCAGATACCCAAGCGACTTTGGGTATCAATTACCAATTTTAAATTAGTTAGATACTAATTTCTTAACTAAAAACCAGTACCAGCAAAGTGTAACGTGATGCTGGTATTGGTACTTTTTATTTAAGTCATTAGATTTGGCCCAACTGCACAATAGGATTTTGTCTAAACGATGGGAAAACGTTATTATCGGCCCATATCCGCTATCAATTGATTGACTAACTTAGCCAGAGCAAATACATATGCAGGAACTAACTTATCTGCAAGGTTATCCCGAAAACTTACAGTCTCAGGTACGCCAACTCATCACCGAACAGCGTCTGGGGAATGTATTACGTCAGCGCTATCCACAATCCCATGATTACAATACGGATAAGATGTTGTATCAATACACGGTTGATTTAAAAAACCAGTATCTACGCAACGCTCAGCCGTTAAGTAAAGTGGCCTACGACAGTAAAATTCAGGTGATGAAGCATGCTCTCGGCCTGCATACCGCAATTTCCAGGGTGCAAGGTGGCAAATTGAAAGCAAAAGCAGAGATTCGGGTCGCCACTGTGTTTAAAAACGCGCCAGAAGCCTTCCTAAAAATGATAGTGGTTCATGAATTGGCGCATTTGAAAGAGAAAGATCACAACAAAGCATTCTATAGTTTGTGCTGCCATATGGAGCCGCAATATCATCAGTTAGAGTTTGACACTCGCCTCTATCTGACTCATTTGGATCTGTTTGGTGCGATTTATTAGTATTTGATTTACAAAGCCATACCGAATAGATTTCAAGGGGCAGACAGGCGGCAAGCAAGTGAACATAGCGCCCCCTGTAACGTCAAGTACGAAGGGAATTCGCCAAGAAAATCCCCTGTGGGTGTAACCATCTGGCGGTTCAACGTGTTTTTCTTCTGTAGTAACGGAGTTCACTATGATTCGCTTCGCTGTTATTGGCACTAATTGGATCACCGCACGCTTTGTTGATGCCGCCCACGAAAGTGGCAAGATGAAACTGGTTGCCGTTTACTCCCGTAAGCTGGAACAGGCCCAAGAGTTTGGCGATGATTACAACGTTACTGACTGCTTTGATAATCTGGAAGCCTTGGCGACGAGTGACCAGATTGATGCGGTGTATATTGCCAGCCCGAACTCCCTACATTATCCCCAGGCAAGATTGTTCCTCAGCCATAAAAAACACGTTATTTGCGAGAAATCGCTGGCATCAAATCTGGCTGAAGTCGAAGCGCTGGTTGCCTGTGCCCGCGAACATCAGGTCGTGCTATTTGAAGCTTTTAAAACTGCCTATCTGCCTAACTTTATTCAGTTAAAGCAGGCACTGCCCAAGGTGGGAAAATTACGTAAAGTCACCATTAACTTCTGCCAATATTCATCACGTTACCAGCGCTATCTGAACGGCGAAAATCCCAACACCTTTAACCCAGCCTTTTCTAATGGCTCGATCATGGATATTGGTTACTACTGTTTGGCTAGCGCACTGGCATTATGGGGCGAGCCGAAGTCAGTACTGGCCAGCGCCAGTTTGCTCCCCAGTGGGGTCGATGCCCACGGCACCGTCTGTATGAATTATGGCGATTTTGATGTGGTTCTCATCCATTCAAAAGTCAGCCAATCGGATATCCCCAGTGAAATTCAGGGGGAGGATGGTTCGCTGATTATTGAAAGTATCTCTGAATGTCTGTCTATCGCCTTTACCCCAAGAGGGGGCCATTCGGTGGATCTGACGCTGCCACAGCATATTAATACTATGCTGTATGAAGCTGAGGTTTTTGCCAATTTGGTGGAAAATGCACAGGTGGAACACGCTGGTTTGCAGTTGTCGTTGCTCACCTCGCGTATTCAAACAGATATTCGCCGCCAGACTGGGGTTATTTTCCCAGCAGATACCCAACCACCGGCTGTAAGTTAATTTACTTTCAATGATTGACCAGCAGCCCGTTTTCCATTATTTTTGCGCGGCAAAGGGGAGTAACTTCATTGCCGGTCAGCCGTCATTACGGTGCGAAAGCACCCGGTTACCGGGCAACCTCATTATGTACTAGCACCTATGGGTGTTGTTACATTATCGGTGTTGTAAGTGAGACCTTGCCGGAAGGCGAGGTTTGCTTGCAGCTCAGACATAGCGGCTAGCGTCTTCCGACGTTGGCCGTTTTTGTTTTTAAGAGGTTTATGAATGATGAATACCGTGGGTACTCCCTTATTGTGGGGTGGTTTTGCTGTTATCGTGACGATTATGCTTGCCATCGATTTACTCCTACAGGGGCGTCGTGGCGCGCAAACCATGACACTGCGTCAGGCTGCCTGCTGGTCGCTGGTGTGGATTAGTTTGTCTTTACTGTTTAATGCTGGTTTTTGGTGGTATCTGGCCGAAACAGTGGGGCGTGATATCGCCGACAAGCAAGCACTTGCCTTCCTGACCGGCTATTTGATCGAGAAAGCACTCGCCGTAGATAACGTCTTCGTTTGGTTAATGCTGTTTAGCTATTTTGCTGTTCCTGCCAATTTGCAGCGCCGGGTACTGATTTACGGTGTGCTGGGTGCGATTGTACTGCGTACTATTATGATCTTCGCCGGCAGTTGGCTGGTGTCGCAATTCAGTTGGATCCTGTATCTGTTTGGTGCCTTCCTGCTGTTTACCGGTATCAAAATGGCATTGGCAAAAGAAGACGATACTCCCATCGGTGAGAAACCACTGGTTCGCTGGATTCGTAATCACTTACGCATGACGGATGAGTTACATGGCGACCGCTTCACTGTGCGTAAAAATGGCCTGCTCTATGCAACGCCACTGGTGCTGGTATTAATTCTGGTTGAGCTAAGTGATGTGATTTTTGCCGTTGACAGCATCCCAGCTATCTTCGCGGTGACCACCGATCCCTTTATTGTGTTGACCTCTAACCTGTTCGCTATTTTAGGTCTGCGTGCCATGTATTTCTTACTCGCAAATGTGGCCGAACGCTTCTCAATGTTGAAGTATGGTTTATCCGTCATTCTGGTGTTTATCGGTATCAAAATGATGATTATTGACCTGTTCCATATCCCTATTGGCATTTCATTAGGTGTGGTAGCCGGTATTCTGGCACTGACATTGTTAATTAATGTCTGGGTAAATCATCGCGCAGACCGCCGTTTAGCAGCAGATAAAACCCTCCACAAGTAAGCTGCCTGACGCTACAATCTATTATGCGGGGGAGTAATAACCCCGCATTTATCCCGTATATTTCGCCACTCACCAAATGTTATTACGATCACATAAATGTAAACAAAATGTTATGCAATATTGATCCGTATTGGATTTTGCTGATTGTCTTTTTCCTCGCCAATAGATTCCCTTATACTGTCAAAGCAAACACACCCAGTTACAAATAATATTAAGTTACAGGTGTGAACATAAGTGCTCAGCCCCGTTCCGGTTTGAGTGCTAAATGGGTAAAAAAATAAGACAAGTTTAACTTGGGAAGAGGCATCACTGGAAACTATGGAAAAGACACCATCTGGATTTATCGGGTTTATCGCCCGTGGCAGTTTAGTTAAACAGATATTGGTCGGTTTAGTGGCGGGTATCATTTTGGCCGTGGTCTCTACCCCTGCCGCTACAGCCGTTGGTCTGCTCGGTACATTATTCGTTGGCGCATTGAAAGCTGTTGCACCGATATTGGTTTTGATGCTGGTCATGGCCTCCATTGCCAACCATAAACAGGGGCAAAAAACCAGTATCCGCCCTATTCTGTTTTTGTATCTATTGGGTACCTTTTCAGCCGCATTGATTGCTGTGGTGGTTAGCTTTATGTTCCCATCCACCCTGATTCTGGCGACCAATACTGCTGAAATCACCCCTCCCGGTGGGATTGTCGAAGTACTGAAAGGCTTGCTGAGCAGCATAATTGCTAACCCGATTCATGCGCTGCTCAACGCCAACTATATCGGCATTCTGGCCTGGGCCGTGGGCTTGGGTATTGCCTTGCGTCATGCTGCGGATACCACTAAAGCCTTAATTAATGATATGTCTGATGCTGTGACCAAAGTGGTACGAGTGGTTATCCGTTTTGCGCCGCTGGGTATTTTTGGCTTGGTTGCCTCCACCATGGCAGAAACGGGTTTTGGCGTGTTACTGGGTTACGCACAGCTACTCATCGTATTAATTGGCTGTATGTTACTGGTGGCATTAGTAATAAACCCACTGATTGTGTATTGGAAAATTCGCCGTAACCCATATCCACTGGTCTTTGCCTGCTTGCGTGAAAGTGGTGTAACCGCCTTCTTTACCCGCAGTTCAGCGGCTAACATTCCAGTAAATATGGAAATGTGTAAGAAGATGAACCTGAATGAAGACACTTACTCAGTCTCCATTCCATTGGGTGCCACCATTAACATGGCCGGTGCGGCAATTACTATCACCGTGCTGACACTGGCGGCGGTACATACGCTGGGTATTCCGGTTGATTTGCCCACTGCCCTGCTGTTGAGTGTGGTGGCGGCAATTTGTGCCTGTGGCGCATCCGGGGTTGCCGGTGGCTCACTGTTGCTGATCCCATTGGCTTGCAGCATGTTTGGCATTCCGAATGAGATAGCAATGCAAGTGGTCGCGGTTGGTTTCATTATCGGTGTGTTACAGGATTCAGCCGAAACCGCCCTGAACTCCTCCACCGATGTGCTGTTCACTGCCGCGGCCTGCCAGGCAGACGATGCCAGACTGGCTAATCCAGATCCACTGGCGAACCGTAAAAGCATCTGAATCAGGATAGTGTCATAACCCGTGGGGGCGATTACAGCCCCCAGTTTTATTGAGCGACGTCTTCTTTTACCGCTTTCTTCTCAACCCGGAAAGGGTCTATTCCTTTAAGTTGCAGGCGGCGGAAACGGATAATATTAAAACCGTTTAGCAGTAAGAAACTGCCTTCAATTAATGAGCCACCAATAGAACCCAAGCATACGTTATGGATAACCCAGCAGACGGTGGAGACCCACATCACACAACGGGTGGTCAGCCCATGGGTGCGAAACAGTGCCCAAGTGCTGATTACCGTGCCAAAAATGGGCAATATTTCCACCGCATGTTGCATACGCCAAATACCAAAAGTCAGCGTCAGGATGATAAAAACCATCATCGCAATATTACTGCGCGTTTTAGCGGCTACCAGATTACGTAATGCGTTAAGCATGGCACTACTGCCGGCAGCACTGGCTCCCATCAGGAAGAAGTGGCAACCAATAATGGCACTGTATGCGGAAAGTTGAAGTTTGAAACGCCGCTCATCACGGTTGAAAAACATGGTGATACCGACAAAAAATGCCAGTACACCAATGGATTGAGCAAACCAATAGAAGGTCATGGTGGGGAGTCCTGAAGTGCAGTTACCCGCACTGAGTCTGACTGTTAATAATGAACCCCCTTCGTGCTTGAAGCCACAGGATTGTTAGCTGCCCTTTACTCAGCAGATTTGTCACCCGAATCACTTACCTGAGTAAGCTCATCGGGGTTTATTCGCGGGCGGCCTACCTGTAACTCCAATTACTTTGGGTATCGGAGCTTATTTATAAAAAATAAAACACCGTTTCATATTATTCGAAAGACATACTATTTACAAGGTTACACCACTTTTAAAGATCGCCAGTTCGCGGAAATCATTCACTTCATTGCGCGCCGGTTTACCATTGGCAATGTCGACAATCAACTCGACAAACTCAGTCAACAAGGTGTCCATTGAGGTGCCGTGAATCAACTTACCAGCATCAAAATCAATCCAATGTGGCTTTTTCGCTGCCAATTCACTGTTGGTTGCCAGTTTCACCGTCGGTACAAAACCACCGTAAGGTGTGCCACGACCGGTACTGAACAGCACCATATGGCAGCCAGCACCCGCCAACGCACTGGTCGCCACCGCATCATTACCCGGTGCGCTGAGCAGGTTCAAGCCAGGACGTTGCAAGCGCTCGCCATATTTCAGTACATCGACCACTTTGCTCTGACCCGCTTTCTGGGTGCAACCAAGGGATTTCTCTTCCAATGTGGTGATACCGCCCGCTTTATTACCCGGTGATGGGTTTTCATAAATCGGTTGGTTGTGAGCGATAAAGTACTGTTTGAAATCATTGACCATACTGACCGTCTTTTCAAAAGTTGCTTCATCGCGGCAACGGCTCATCAGAATACGTTCCGCACCGAACATCTCCGGTACTTCGGTCAGTACAGAGGTTCCGCCATTCGCAATGACATAGTCAGAGAAGCGCCCTAGCAGAGGGTTAGCCGTAATACCGGACAAACCATCAGAGCCGCCACATTCCAGACCAAATTTCAGTTCACTCAGTTTGCCCGGCACCCGTTGGTCATTACGCATCACCTGATAGAGCGCATGTAAATGCTCTAAACCAGCTTCAACTTCATCATCCTGCTGTTGGCAGACCATAAAGTGCACGCGATCTTCATCAACCTTGCCCAGCGTAGTTTGGAAAACATCTACCTGATTGTTTTCACAACCCAGGCCAATCACCAGCACCGCCCCCGCGTTAGGGTGACGTACCATGTTTTGCAGCATGGTACGGGTATTTTCATGATCCTGACCCAGTTGTGAACAACCGAATGGGTGGCTGAACAGATAAACACCATCAATACCTTCTGCATCCTGAGTCTCTTTCAGGAAACGCTGCTGGATTTGGCGGGCGATGCCATTCACGCAACCAACAGTCGGCACTATCCACAATTCGTTGCGAATCCCCACATTACCATTAGCACGACGGTAGATTTGCACCTCACGATCCGCCATTTGTGGTGGCAGGTCACTGAATTCCGGCTGATATTGATACTCATCCAGATCACTGAGGTTAGTCTTGGCATTTTGCGAATGAATATGTTCGCCCGGTTGGATGAGAATTAATGCATGGCCAATCGGCAAACCATACTTAACGATCATCTGACCCGGTTCGATCGCTGTTAAAGCAAACTTATGGCCACGGGCCACCGGCTGAGCCAGCTTAACGCTGAGCTCACCGGTTTCAATGACTTCATCTGCGGCCAGGTCTTGCAGTGCGACAGCAACATTATCCAGCGGGTGAATTTTTATAATACTTTGCATAGTTAAACCTTTAGCTATAGGCCGCTACCGCAGCTCTCATGCCACGATCAATGATTGTTTGCAGTTGCTCTGTCACCTGGTTGGCCAGTTGTGGAACGGCGGTCAAATCCTGCCCCCAATGGGTCGCATCAGACAGTACGCTGTTAACTAACTCAGCCAGAGTGATATCACTGTGTTTTACACCACTCCACAAGGTTGAATAGCGTTCCAACCAGTGAGCATCATCCTGCAACGGGTAAGTTTGACCCTCACGCTCACCACGGTAAAAGGCGATAAGGGCTGCCAGAGCAAAGGTCAGACGCGGTGGTAACTTGCCTTGCTGCTGCTGGTAGGTTAGCAACTGTGGCAAAATACGCGTACGGAATTTAGTCATACCATTCAAGGCGATAGACAGCAGCTGATGCTGAATGAACGGATTGCGGAACCGGCTTAATACCGCTTGCGAGAACGACAATAATTCGTCTTCTGGTAAATCCAATACCGGTACAATCTCTTCGGTAATGGTTTTCTCTACAAAGCTGCTGATTTGTGCGTCATCCATCGTCTGGCCGACGGTGTCCAGCCCAGAGAGGTATGCCACGGGTACCAGCGCGGTGTGTGCGCCGTTCAGAATGGCAACTTTGCGTTCTTTATAGGGTTTGATGTCATCAACGATACGCACGTTCAGCTCAAGCTGGTCGAGGCGCAGTTCCTGAGCCAGTTCTTTTGGCCCTTGAATAACAAACAGATAGAAGTATTCTGCGGTATCCAGGAAGCTGTCCTGATAACCCAGTTCGGTCTGTAAGGCAGCCACTTCATCACGCGGATAGCCTGTAACGATGCGGTCAACCAGCGTTGAACAGAAAGTATTGTTTTCAGTTAACCACTGGGTGAAAGCGGCAGGTAACTGCCAGTGACTGGCATAACGCAACACCAGTTCGCGCAGTGCTTCACCATTGTAATCAATCAGTTCACAAGGCAGTAACACCCAACCTTTATCTGCGGCACCGGCAAAATGCTCGAAACGTTCAAACAGTAAACGGGTCAATTTAGCCGGGAAAGAGCTTGGTGGTGCGTCACTGAATTGGTCGGCTTCATTCCAGGCAATACCCGCTTCGGTGGTATTTGAGAACATAAAGCGGATATTGGCATCGCGGGCCAGCGCCAAATATTCATCGAACTGACGGTAAATATTGATCTCACGGTTAACCGAGCGGATCAGGCGGGATTCACGCACCGCTTCGCCCTGCTCATTCAAACCACGGATCACCGCAGTGTACAGACCATCCTGAGTACTGAGTGACGGTGGAAAATCAGTATCGATCGGGCGGATCACCACGATCCCGGCATTCAGATCGGTGTGTTCATTGAGTAAATCAATCTGCCAGTCAACAAAAGCACGCAGGAAGTTACCTTCGCCAAATTGAATAATCTTGTCTGGGTGGCTACGGCCGGGAAAGTCACGACGGTTTAGAGTTTGCATCAGGGTTCACCTCATAACGCATACAGCCATGGACCGGCATTACTGACAGTCCGTGCTTTGCAGGCAATCCTTTCTTTGTAGAGAAGGTCTTTACCGCAGTGCAGCCGGGCGTTAAATAAATAATGAGTTAGAGTTATACAGAGCCGCTAACCGGCCCTGTTATTTGTTATTCAAAGCGATTACAGCTCGATGGCAAAATATTGCTTCGCGTTATCGAAACAGATGTTTTTCACCATTGAACCCAGCAGTTCAATATCTGCCGGAGCTTCGCCATCTTCCACCCAACGGCCAATCATCTGGCACAGGATGCGACGGAAGTATTCATGGCGCGTATAAGACAAGAAGCTGCGGCTATCCGTCAGCATGCCAACGAAGCGGCTTAGCAAACCAAGTTGTGCCAGTTGGGTCATTTGGCGTTGCATGCCATCTTTCTGGTCGTTAAACCACCAGCCGGAACCGAACTGCATTTTCCCCGCAGCACCTTCGCCCTGGAAGTTGCCAACCATCGTGCCAATAACTTCGTTATCACGTGGGTTCAGGCAGTAAAGGATGGTTTTTGGTAATGCATTACGCAGGCCCTGAGCATCCAACAGACGGGACAGTGGCTGCGCCAGTGGTTGGTCATTGATGGAGTCAAAACCGATATCCGGCCCCACCAGGTTAAACATGCGGCTGTTATTGTTACGCAGAGCGCCGATGTGGTACTGCTGCACCCATTCACGGCGGTGATATTCGCCAGACAGGAATAGCAACACTGCGGTTTTAAACTGGGCGATCTCTTCAGTCGTGGGCTGATTACCGGCCAGACGGCGCGCCAGAATCGCATCCAACGTGGCTTCATCTGCTTCACCGTAGACCACGACGTCCAAGGCATGATCCGATACTTTACAGCCGTGCGCGGCAAAGTGGTCCATCCGTTTGTTCAGTGCCGTGCACAGATCGGCAAAGCGGCTGATAGAGGTATCAGCGGCAGCTTCCAAGCGCTGCATGTAGTCGTTAAAACCAGCGGCTTCAATGTTGAAGGCTTTATCTGGACGCCAGCTTGGCAACACTTTGATGTTGAAACTGCCATCAGCAGCAATAGCTTTATGGTGGCGCAGGTCATCAATCGGGTCATCAGTGGTACCGACCATTTTTACATTCATCTGCTGCATAATGCCGCGCGCAGAGAAACTGTCCTGAGCCAGTAATTCGTTACCGCGTTGCCAGATCTCTTCTGACGTTGCAGGAGATAATAACTTACCTGTAATACCAAATGGACGGCGCAATTCAAGATGAGTCCAGTGATACAGTGGGTTACCAATAGTATGCGGAACCGTTGCAGCCCAAGCTTCGAACTTCTCACGATCACTGGCATCGCCGGTACACAAACGTTCTGCTACACCATTAGTCCGCATAGCACGCCATTTATAGTGGTCACCTTTCAACCAGATGTCATACAGATTCTTAAAGCGGTAGTTTTCTGCGATCTGTTCAGGGGGTAAATGGCAATGATAATCAAAGATCGGCTGATCTTTTGCGTAGTCATGATACAGACGACGGGCGAATTCGGTGTCCAGCAAAAAGTCTTCGGTCAAAAACTGCGACATATTAGGTTCCTCACTTGAGTACATCTTAGAGCACTGCTCTCTGTTATCGCGAAGTTATCACACCAATTTCATCTATCGTCCAGCATTTTTTTATCGATAGAGATCGCAAAAACCTAACAAAAAGAACAAATACTCAACATTTATAATCTATTTAGCCCCTTGCGGCACTAAGTCTGTCGGGTTCTATTATTCCCTAATTGAAAAGTGGTTTTTGTGATATCACTCAACTTTTAAATCTGTATGACAAGTTATTGTTGCGTCGCCCTCAGTCATCTCATCCGCATTGCTCTATCAAATGCGCTGATTTGACCCAAGCGGGAAGACACAAGCAAGAATGAGAGCAGCTACAGCACAGTTGCTCTCAATAGGAAGGGATACCCAAAGCAGTTGAAGCTCGTGACAGCACGTAGCCTCAACGCCAATAAGAAGGTATGACCCAACGTAATTGGTGTTACAGGTCGGCGGCAAACGAGTGAATCCGGCAAAACTGATTCCAGTCAGTGATGCGGGGGAATGAGAGCAGCTAACACCGCTGTAACGTCAATTAAGCAGGGTCGGGTACCACCACATGCACAGCGATGTAGGTTGGACCAAATTGCGCCATGAAACGCCGCTACAGGTCGCGCTTCATAGCAGTAATCTTAGACTGGGAGAAAGTTATAAATGATGCGTAAAATTAAAGGCTTACGCTGGTACATGATCGCTTTGGTCACCGTCGGCACCATATTGGGTTACTTAACACGTAATGCTATTGCGGTTGCCGCACCGACGTTGCAAGAGCAGTTACATATCACGACACAGCAATACTCTTACATCATTGCCGCTTATTCTGCTGCTTACACCCTGATGCAACCGGTAGCCGGTTATGTTCTGGATGTGATGGGCACCAAAGTGGGCTATGCCATGTTTGCCATTATGTGGGCCATCTTCTGTATGAGTACCGCGTTGGCCAGCAGTTGGGGCGGTTTAGCTATCGCTCGTGGTGCGGTAGGTATGGCAGAGGCTGCTATGATCCCAGCTGGCCTGAAGGCCAGTAGCGAATGGTTCCCGGCAAAAGAACGGTCCATTGCTGTAGGTTATTTTAACGTCGGTTCCTCTATCGGCGGCATGATTGCACCACCACTAGTGGTGTGGGCTATCGTGATGCACAGTTGGCAGATGGCATTTATCATCACCGGTGTGCTCAGTCTGATTTGGGCTATTGCCTGGTTAATCCTCTACAAACACCCGAAAGACCAGAAAAAACTGACTGATGAAGAACGTGAATACATCCTCAGTGGTCAGGAAGCACAGCACTCCACTGCTAACGCTAAAAAGATGTCTGCATTGCAGATTATCCGTAACCGTCAGTTCTGGGGCATTGCGATCCCGCGTTTCTTGGCAGAACCAGCCTGGGGGACATTTAACGCTTGGATCCCGCTATTCATGTTTAAAGCCTATGGCTTTAACCTGAAAGAAATCGCCATGTTCGCCTGGATGCCAATGCTGTTTGCCGACCTGGGCTGTATTTTGGGTGGCTACCTGCCGCCGTTGTTCCAGAAACACTTCAAAGTTAACCTGATTGTTTCCCGTAAGTTGGTGGTAACAATGGGTGGCCTGTTAATGATTGCACCGGGGACTATCGGCCTGTTCACTAGCCCTTATGCTGCTATCGCACTGCTGTGTGTTGGGGGCTTTGCTCACCAATCCCTGTCCGGCGCACTGATTACGCTATCTTCCGACGTATTTGGTCGTAACGAAGTGGCCACAGCCAACGGGTTAACCGGTATGGCGGCCTGGACTGCCAGTACCATGTTCGCTCTGGTGGTGGGTGCGTTGGCAGACACCATGGGCTTCAGCCCTCTGTTTGCTGCACTGGCGGTATTTGATGTGTTAGCAGTAGTGGTTATCTGGACGGTACTGCAAAACCGCCCGGCGGTTGAACCTGCAATCGATCCGATACAACAGGCACCTGCCGGACAGAACTAATCTGACTAGTCATTATTGAGCCATTGGTTCGACTCCAGCCCGGTAATCATTTACCGGGCTTTTTACTTCTTCTTTGCCCTGGGTTTAGGGCGTATTTTCCATCACAACTGTGATAGCAATGACTAGAACCCAATAGGGATAAGTGGTATAACAAGTCCAATTGTATCTCCTTCGGGATATCATGCCTTCCAGACAAAATGAGCCGCAAAATTTGCTGCCTCAATTGATCCCAAGAGCCTTAATCATGGAATTCACAGAAACCAGACGGTTGTACCAGCAGTTAGCCGCAGAGTTAAAGCAGCGCATCGAAGCGGGTGTTTATCCGGTGGGGGATAAATTGCCGGCAGAACGCTACATTTCAGAAGAGATGAATGTCAGCCGCACCGTGGTCCGTGAAGCGATTATCATGCTGGAAGTAGAGGGTTACGTCGAAGTGCGTAAAGGCTCCGGCATCCACGTGATGTCGAATCAGCAAAAGCACCTCGTGATGCCCAACCACAGCATTGAATTCGCCACCGCAGGCCCCTTTGAGCTATTACAGGCCCGCCAGTTGATCGAAAGTAATATTGCTGAATTTGCCGCCACTCAGGTTACGCGGCAAGATATCGTGCAATTAATCGAGATCCAAAAGCATGCGCGCCAGGAAGACCGCTTCCGTGATTCACAATGGGATCTGAAATTCCACGTGCAGGTTGCTCTGGCCACCCAAAATACCGCCATGGCAACGATTGTCGAAAAAATGTGGAGCCAGCGGGTACATAACCCTTACTGGATCAAATTGCATGAGCATATCGATGATAAATCGATCGAGAGCTGGTGCGAAGATCACGACAGGATCCTTGAGGCACTGATGCGTAAAGATCCTTACGCCAGTAAACTTGCTATGTGGCAACATCTGGAAAATACCAAGCAGATGCTGTTTCGTGCTACTACCGATGATTTTGAATTTAATGTGGATCGTTATTTATTCACAGAAAACCCCGTTGTTCATCTCGATAATCTGATGATGAATAACAATATGGTCGCGAATAGTAAAAGCTGACCCTTGCCCGGATTGTTGCAGGCCATGGGAAGAGAAACTGATTCTATTCTTTCTCTTCCCGGTCTGATTATGCTGCTTTGTAGTCAGTAAATGTCGACTTCTGTCAACAAACGTCAGTATCAAGCCTATTTTTAAACCATTGCTTAATAAACACCCAGTAGGTCTCTATATTTCCCTGTTTCATATCCCGCTATTTTGCTAAAGTGGCAGCACTTTTTTACTTGGGTGCTTTGGGAGCGAAACGCAAATACATGCGCTGGTTGTTTGCTCTATTTATTGCAGTGTCTGGCTGGGCCGGTTCGGTCTCCGGCAACCTGCTATCGCCCACTCATTCTACCCCATCCGGCATGGCGCTCTCAGCGCTGAGTTCTGTTTATCATGACCGCCACGATGTTAGCGACACGCCATCATCTGTAAGTGCATTTTCACCTTACCTGCACTTGCAAAATAAGGTCATCTCTTCCCAATTGCGTCTGATGGGTTTGCCGGTCAAAAAAACGGCCATCAAGAATCGGCTGGGTGCCACCAAGTTTACTGGCTCAGCCAATCCGTCGTTGGCCAATAATTCATGGTCTGGGGCATATCTGCCGATGTCTCGCAGCAGTCGGGCGGATGAAATATACAAACAGCCGAGGCAATCACTGCCACTGCTTAACTACTCCAATTGGATGTTCCATGTATCGACACAGCAAAATCGTGTGGGTGGCTGGAAAGAGAGTAATATTCAATATAGCGGGATGCTTACCTACCACCATGATGCTCAGTTGTCGTAGCTGTCCAGGCAGTGACAGCGAGAAGTATATTTACCTATTGATATCAGCGAATTGGTTTGTTTTTAACACATTTATCAAAACCATCGCTTAAACACGAAAAGCCATCCGCTATTTTTGCGAGTCGTGTTTATAAACTAACGAATATACCCAAAGTAATTGGTATTGCAGTCAGGCAAAACGAACGAATCCCGCCCATTGATTAGCATCTCAGTGATTCGGGTAAGAAAGCGCCGCTGCAACGTCAGGTAAGAAGGGTATACAACAATGACGTTTTAGGAATACCAGATGGATATCATTAAAGAACTCTTACATGCTCTATGGGCACAAGACTATGAGACACTCGCGAACCCGTCTCTGGTATGGGCCATTTATATCCTGCTGTTTGTCATACTTTTCCTGGAGAATGGCTTGCTGCCAGCAGCCTTTTTACCGGGCGATAGTCTGCTGATTCTGGTTGGTGTACTGATTGCAAAAGGTGCAATGAGTTTCCCTGTGACCCTCGTGGTATTGACTACTGCCGCCAGCCTTGGATGCTGGGTCAGTTATATTCAGGGTCGATGGCTGGGGAATACGAAAGTAGTACAGGGTTGGTTGTCTCATCTACCCGCTCATTACCACCAGCGCGCCCATAATTTGTTCCATCGCCATGGTTTATCAGCCCTACTGGTAGGCCGTTTCTTGGCATTTGTGCGTACCTTGTTGCCAACTATTGCCGGGCTTTCAGGCCTGAACAACGCCCGTTTTCAGTTCTTCAACTGGATGAGCGGTTTCCTGTGGGTATTGATCCTGACAACCATGGGCTTTGCCTTTGGTAAAACCCCCGTATTCCTAAAATATGAAGACGAAGTGATGTTCGTCCTGATGTTATTGCCACTGGCACTATTGGTGATTGGCTTGTTTGGTTCTTTATATGTGCTTTGGCGCAAAAAAAATACGCCGCCAGTTGCAGATAGCAATGACAATAATAAAGGTAAGCCAGAGTGATCAACCTCAGGGGCCGTTTCGGCCGCCCGGTCTGGCACTATCTTATCCTGCCAGTTACAGCGTTGTTGCTGGCAGCCCTGTTGTTTACGCCGATCATTTTGCGCACAGAAAGTGCGTTGAAAATTCGACCTAACCAACAGGGGTTGTCCTTGCCTGATGGGTTTTATCTGTATCAACATCTCGATCAACGTGGGATTCGGATAAAAAGCATCACTCCAGAGGATGATAGCCTGGTGGTGAGCCTGGAATCCCCAGAACAGCAGAAAGAAGCCATTGCCGTTTTACAGGATATCTTGCCGAGTGGTTATGTGATTGTCTCGAGCGAGTCCAAGAAACGTCAGCGTCTGTTGCCTGCATTCAGAAATACCCCACAGAAAGTGGGATAATTATTGCTGCGGGGAGCGAAATCCCCGTAGTCATCTCTTGTTTTTCGTCCATTTATTCCGCTGATATCTGATTAATCTATAAAAAATCCCGTGGTAAACTTGGGTATCACATAATTCAGCGCTATGCTTAGACATTCACGGCAACCTGTTTCGTCCCTGACTCTTGCTGTAAAAGGAAGCAATACTATGTTGTTACGTCACTCTCTCCTGTTGGTTTTACCCATTGTCGTGTTTTGTAATGTTGCTCAGGCAGCGGTAGACAATGAATGCGATATAAAAGCCAAAGAAATCCAACAACAGATAGATTATGCCAAACAACATGGCAATACCCGCCGCGCTGCTGGTCTGGAAACAGCCTTAAAAGAAGTAAAGAGTAATTGCACGGTGGAGAGCCTAAAGGCCGAACGACAACAAAAAATCAGACAAAAGCAGCACAAAGTCACTGAGCGTCAGCAAGAGTTAAAAGAGGCTCAGCAAAAAGGTGATGCTAGCAAAATTACCAAGCAGCAGAAGAAGTTAGTGGAAGCACAAGCTGAGTTAAAGCAAGCTCAGGCACAAAAGTAGCAACTCCGGTTTTAAATACGAGAATGGCGACTCATCAGGGTTATTTAAGATTATTAACCTTTTAACCTTGTAAAATATTCGCTACGTTATGTATTCACCTCAGTTATGTTAAGGAGCTATTACATGTCACAAGATAAAACCTCTGAACATTTACGCGCTGAACTTAAGTCACTGGCAGATACTTTGGAAGAAGTGCTGCAAACTTCGACCGATAAGCCGAAAGCTGAGTTAGAAAAGCTGCGAGCCAAAGCGGAAAACGCGTTGAAAGATACTCGCGAGCGTCTGAGCGAAACCGGCGATAAAATCGCAGCCCAAACTAAAGAAATTGCTGATAAAGCAGATACCTATGTTCACGACAATCCTTGGACTGGCGTAGGCATCGGTGCTGCTGTCGGCGTGGTGTTAGGCGTTCTGTTGTCTCGCCGCTGATTATGGCTGAGCTTCCTCACACTCAGGGCCCCGGTAAAGGGGTCCTCGATACTGTTCATCGTATCGCCACCATTGTGGTAGGCATGGTTGAAACCCGTGTACGGCTGGCTGCTATTGAGCTGGAAGAGGAAAAAGCAACACTGGTTCAGTTGCTGATGATGGCAGGGATTACCTTGCTGTTTACCGCTTTCGGGTTGATGAGTCTGCTGGTATTAGTCATATGGGGTATTGATCCTGCCTATCGTTTAATGGCGCTTGGCACTACCACTGCCGTGCTATTAGCACTAGCGATAATCGGTATTATCTGGACTCTCACCAAGGCGCGCCGCTCCACACTGCTGGGTTCTACCCGTAAGCAACTGGAAACGGATCGCGAGTTATTGGAGAAAGAGCGTTGAGCCGCCGTAAATTAGCACAGGAA
>NZ_JAZGQA010000083.1:0-18503 GCF_048593855.1 Yersinia sp. 2542 StPb PI | reverse complement strand
CTGTCATGTTAGTGGGGTTAATAGATGGATTTATGTTGTTTAATGTTGCTTTGAATGATTATTTCTGTGATGGTGAATTGCAGTTAAAAACATAATAACACTTTCTAATATTTCTTATCTTTTGAGGCCCGACATGAAAAATGTAGCAATACTCGGAAGCAGCGGGGGAAATCTGTTCAATCTCGGTGGTGCCTACCCCGAAAGACTTCTACAAGAAATCTATACCCAACTCCACTCTGCTGGGTTAGGTGTTAGTGCGGTGCAATTTATTGCAGCGGAAGAATCGATGGATGTGGCAAAGCCGACCACCGCCGCCGCCGTTTATTCAATAATCGCGGAGGAAGGGGATAAACCACGGATTAGCTTCCAGGGGAAACTCTCCGAGGTGAATGACGCGGTAAAATCATCGGACGCGGCCATTGCGGCACAAATCCGAGCCGGTGATATTGATGGCATCATTATCATGAGTGCCGACCCTGATCGCAGTAATAAAGACGCTATTTTGGCGGCGATAGAAAAGAAAATCCCTATTGTGGGCACTGGCGGCACCTCGATGGCAATTATCACCTCCAAAGGTGCCAATGTGATTGCCACCTCTGGCACCACCGGGACCAATAGCCGCACACGGGCTATCTCTTTTACCGCCTCGCTATGCAAACATTGGCAGATAAAATATACCCCAGTGCTGGGCAGTAGCGAGGCCAACATGCCGGGCAGTGACAAGAGCCTGCTAAAAAGAATCAATATCCGTAGCATCATGATCCCAGCTCTGCCTGGTTTTATCGCCATGGCCATTGTATTGGCGCTAAGCCATATCCCAGGGTTGCAATCACTCAATGCCATTTTTGAACTGCTGTTGAAGGGGTTGCCGGTTATTGTCGCGGTTATTGCGGCTAAACAGGTTTCTGAGCTAGATGAAGTGTCGATTGTGGCGGGGGTTGTCGCCGGGGTGCTGTCGGTAGAAGGTGGCTTAATTGGCGGTATTTTGGGAGGGATCGGCGCCGGTATTATGGTGCGTTACCTGTTCGGGCTCTGTCTGAGATGGCAATTCCCAATGACCACCATCAATATCGTAGCGGGTGGTTTGTCCGGTTTATTCTCCGGTTTAGTGATGTATTACCTGCTTAGCCCATTGGCATTAGCCGCTGGTGACTATATCAAATTGGCTATCGAAGCCACTCTGGCCTTTAGCCCGATTTTAGCCGGATTACTGGCCGGTCTGGTTATTTGGCCAGCTATTCTGGGTGGGGTTTATCACGCAGTTATATTGCCACTGGTATTACTGGAAATGGAAAAATCCGGTGTCAGCTTCCTCGGCGCGGTCGATATGGTCGGGCTGGTGATGGTGGCAGCCGGTATTAATCTGGCAAACGTGATTGCTCCGCGCGAGAAAAGTGAAGCCGCAGTAGCTGCCCCTGGGTTGTTAATTAACCTCGGTTTTGGGACGTTCGTCGAATCTGCTTACCCGTTCATGTTCTCTAATAAAGTCGTCTTTGCTGGAGCAATATTCTCCGCCGGCGTTGGCGGCATGTTGCTGGGATTATTAAATATTAAAGGCGTGGCATATGTACCTGCATTCGCCTCCCCATTCTTGTCGAATAACGCTTTTTATATGGCGATAGTCATGGCGGTAACACTGGTGTTGACCTGTGTAATCACCCTATTAGCCAACAAGTTTGTCGCAATTAAAAAAGCAGTACCCGAATCACCAACACCAGGGATCTCGGGCTAAGAGTTAACAATTAAAAAAGCCGTTTTATATAAATCAAGTAGAGGTAAATATGTTCAACGCTGATATGAGTAAGAAACGTTCCGTCGCTATGGATAAAGTACGAAATGCAATTTCATTACATGGCGGTCAAACTATTCTCAGTACTGGAATAACCGGAGATGATGCTCGCTTAGCGAAAGCAGTATGCGATTCAGGTGTTAAATTATTGGAACCTAATCACCCGGCGTTGGCACTGGCTCGCGGCCATAATGGCGTGACGAATATGCATGCTGCGGAGCGTATTCGTCATGAGATAACCATCGGCCAAATGGCACAAGCCGTGCGGGGGGTGCGTAATGTGGTGGCTGACGATATTTTTATTACCGTCGGCATCGCCGGGGGCTTTACTGAAACTGTACCTACCCCCGTGACAGAACAAGATATTTTATTGATAGCTCAATCAGGGGCTGATGGTTTACATACCCATAAGTCAAGTTTTGAAGATTTAAAGGAACTGGTGGATTTAGCCCATAAATATGGTCTGACGGTGGATGCTTATATTGGTCACCCGAGTGACTTGCATACCTTCGGTATTGCCGCTGAAACCCCCGCTGACGTTGCGCAAGTGGCTAAAACGATGGAGGCACTGGGTGTTGATATGATTGGTTTAATGACTGGCATGAGCTACGAAGGTGTCAGTGCGGGTGATATTCCTGATGCTATCAAACAGCGGCTTCTGGCTTTGGTCGGTGCGGTTTCGGTACCAACATTAGCAGAAGGGGGGATCAATCTGGAAAATGCCAAAGCATTTAAAGATACCGGTGTAAATATTTTGGTGGTGGGCACCGCCATTGATAATGTTGTCTGCAACGCGGCAAAGGATGTGGTATCGCGCTTTATTACCCACTGATAGTATAATGTGAGCAAGGAGGGAGAGTATATTAGCAATAATCTATTCTCCCTTTTTTATTGGAGTCAACGTATGTATAAGTTATTAGCGCTTGCTCTTGATGGCACGTTACTCACTCAGTAAAACCAGCAATCATTATTATGAAATAATGAAACATGGCATCAGTAAGGGGTAAGGATTGCATTATTTATCTCAGCACTTAAATATTAGTGCTCAAGCCGTGGTCAGTATTGGTGATCAGCAGAATGATATCAGTATGTTTCAGTTTTCTGCTGTGGGTGTGGCAATGGGTAATGTCAGTGATTTTGTCAAATCTTGTGTGGGTAGGGTCAGTCAGGATAATAACCAACACCGGGTCGCTTTTACCGTTAATCAACTCTGGCCGGTGTGATTGAATCGCCTTTTGTTTCATAAAATTATTCAGTAGAATGACACTATGTATCGCACAGCTTCGGGCCGCTATTCTTATGAATCAGATCAAACGCAAACAGTTTATTTTAGAAAAGCTGGATAGTCTTGGTGAGGTTTCGGTTATTGGTCTTTCCGAAGAGTTGGGTGTGACGTCTGAAACCATCCGCCGGGATCTTTCCTATTTGGAAAAAAGCGGTGAGGTCACCAAAGTCCATGGCGGTGCGATAAAAGTTCAGAATATACAAGAGGGCAGTTTTGCCCAACGAATGGATTTAAATCGCCAGGAAAAAATGCTAATTGGTCAATATGCTGCATCATTGGTGACTGAAAACGATACTTTATTTATTGATTCTTGTACCACCACACTTATTTTTGCTTCATTCTTACCATTGGTGAAGTTTACTGTTTTTACTAATTCATCATTAATTGCTGATCAAATTAAAAGTAAAAATAATATGGCTGTCGTGCATGTATTAGGTGGTGAATATAATTATACCTACAAGGCTAACTTAGGCATTCAGACCATTGAGCAAATGAACGATATTCATACTGATTTCACTTTCGTCGGAGTTGGCGGAATAGACAGTGATTTTGGCGTGATGGTAAAAAATTTAGATGAAGGGCGTATTGCCAAGAAAATGTTGGCGATGGGCAGACAGAAAGTTATTTTATGTGACACCAGTAAATTTGGCCAAAGTGGGTTAATGAAAATAAGTGACATCAATGATATTGATATTATTGTCACCGATAAAAAGAAGAATATTCATAAACAAGCAATTGAAGCTATCTATTCAGATAAAATCATCTACGCCAATTAATATTATTTTACAACACCCACCCAATAGCGGGTGTCTTTATGTGTATTACCTCAGCATTTTTCAGCGTGCATTGCAGTACGAATACCCGGTTTGAACCCGTATTGTTGAGCCTGCCAGACAATAATCAACCCAAGGAGTAATAACCCCAACACTGTCCACGGGAAACTTACTGCTCCGGTGCTTTGTAACAACAGGCCACCGATGACCCCGCCCCCTGCAATGGCTAAATTCCAAGCCACCACAATCATTGACTGCGCCACATCGGCATTTTGTCCTGCGGCATCCGCCGACGCGGTTTGCAATAGTGTGGATGCGCCACCAAAACTGAGGCCCCAGAGCAACATGCTGCCATAAATCGCGGTGGGGGATCCCCCGGCGATTACCAATATCAATGCAGCCAGAATAAAGGTACCAAGACTCAGTAATACCGCGCCACGTAACCATCGATCCACGACTAATCCGGTGAACCAAGTTCCCGCTAGCGCACTGACACCAAATACTAACAGCACTTTATCGAGCTGATTTTCCAACCCGGCAGGGGTGATAAAAGGGGCAATATAGGTATAAAGAATATTATGTGCCAGCATCCAAAGGACAATAACCGACAAAATGGGGCGTACGCCAGGGGTGGTGAACACTTTGCGCACCGGTTGCTGCTGTTTGGCCGATTGTCCTGGATAATCAGGTATTTTCACGATAACCCAGACAATCAGCAGCAAAGTTAATCCCGACATAATGGCAAATGCATTGCGCCAACTGAGCACCATGCCCAGCCATGCCCCCAATGGAACCCCTAGTGCCAGGGCGATAGGGGTGCCGGTCATGGCGATCGCCATCGCGCGCCCTTGTTGATGAGGTTGTACCATACGTCGTGCGTAACCGGCGATAAGCCCCCATGCCAGTCCAGCGGCAGCACCGGCCATAAAACGGGCCAGTAAGGTTAAAGTGAACCAAGGCGAAATAGTGGTTAAAGTATTGAATATGAAAAAACCGACAATGGCGCTGAGTAAGGCTTTACGCCGCCCCCAACTACGGGTCAAAGTAATTAAGGGGATCGCAGCCAGTAACGAACCCAGAGCATAGAGTGTCACCAATTGGCCGGCCAATGCTTGTGAAACCCCCAACCCTTGGCCGATCTGCGGCAATAATCCAGCAGGTAATGTCTCGGTCATGATGGCAATAAAGCCCGTCATCGCGAGAGCCAATAATGCCGAGAGAGGAAAGGGTGCTGTTTTCATTATTGTTTCCCGACGCCATAGATGGCGTCCCGCAGATCGTTGACAAATTGCCCGGACATACCTTCGTATAGGGTATTAGTTAATGCGACTGCGGATATCCCTTGAATCCTATCAACAAACCATGAGTGGCCATATGCACCTCCCCAACGCCATGTACCAACGGACTCAGGTGAATCAGCCAGGTGTGGATCACGCAAGACCGAAAAGCCTAACCCGAAGCCCAAACCGGGAGAGTCAGGTAAGATAAGACCCTGAGTTTGGTCTCGTCCCATCTCATCGACTAAAGCCGCTGGAAGCAGTGGTGAGCCACCCCGACGTAGCGTTTCCAGCAAGCGCAACAGGTCGTTGGCACTGCCTATCATCCCCGCACCGCCAGAAGGGAAAGCATGGCGATTGAGTGCACGGGCAGGAGAAAATCGAATACCGATGGTACCGGGGAACGCGGCGACAAGTTCATCTTCCTGCAAGGGGTGTGGTGCAGGTGTATCACTGACATAAGGCGTAGCTAGCCGACTGACATCATGGGTGAAAAAATCCGTGTCCTGCATATGTAGTGGCTCGGTGACCAATGCCCTTACTGCCTGATCTAATGGCTGACCACAAACTTGCTCGATAACTGCACCTAAGACATCAATTGCCAATGAATAAGCCCATGCAGTTCCTGGGGCATAATATAGCGGCACATCGGCTAATCGACGTAAGTTCTCGTTGAGTGTGATTGCTGAACGATCCATGCCATCGGAGATCCCCGCGCGAGCATAGGGCCCATCCTCATCAGCTTCACAAAAGCGATAGCTCAAACCGGCGGTATGGCTGAGTAATTGGCGTATCGTAATGGTTGGTAATTCCTCATTTGCCAGCCGGGGTTGAAAGTCAGGTAACCAGCGCCGGATATCGCCATCAAGGTCGAGCTTACCCTGTGCGACTAATACCATTGCTGCTGTAGAAACAATCGGCTTACTGATGGATGCCAAACGAAACAGGGTATTGGAGGTCATCGGTTGTTTGGTTTCGCGATCCGCCCATCCTGCTGCCCGGCTGAAATGTGTCTCGCCGTTAAGCGCCACCATGACCACGGTACCCACCAAGCGCTGTTCGGTGAGCGCCTTATCAATCACTGTATTAATTCTGGCTGCCAGATGCACTGGCTGTATTGGCACTAACGAACTCGCAGACATAGTAATTCCTTAATCTGAATGAATGAAGACTTAACCATAGATGGCAATCTAACAATAGATAACTACGCAATCAGGAAAAAGTGGGGTAGATTTCCAGTATTAGAGGATATAAATGTCCGCAATCGGAGCCGTGATGGATAGCCTAAGCAGTCTGAGTGTTTTTGTTCAAGTGGCCGAGACCCGTAGTTTTGTGATGGCAGGGCGTATATTGGGTGTTTCCGCTTCAGCGGTTGGTAAGAATATCGCACGGCTCGAGGGGCGGTTAGGCGTGAGATTATTTCACCGCAGCACTCGCAGCATAGCACTGACTTCCGAAGGTGCGCTTTTTCTTGAACGTAGTCGGCGGATTCTTGCTGAGGTAGAGGCGGCAGAGCTTGAGCTGTTACAACTTACCGATAAACCGCGCGGCAGGTTGCGGGTCAGTTTGCCACTGGTGAGCACATTGTTGTTACCCGTATTGGCCGATTTTATGCTCGCATACCCCGACATTGAGCTGGATCTGGATTTTAGTGATCGGATTGTTGATGTGGTCGAAGAGGGATTTGATGCCGTCGTCCGTACCGGTGAACTGACTGATTCCCGTTTGTCAGCCCGTAAGTTGGGGCAGTCCACCATGCTACTGGTGGCATCGCCCGCCTATCTGGAGCAGCATGGTGAGCCTATGCACCCTGTTGAACTGGCGAATCATATCTGCCTGCATTATCGTTTCCCTAACAGCGGAAAATTGGAAACCTGGCCCTTGCCCAATGAGTCTGATTTGCGGATCCCAATCTCGATGGTATGCAACAACATTGAAACCAGAATGTGTTTTGCTTTAAGAGGATTGGGCATCGCCTGCTTACCGGATTTTTCGATGGGAAAGGCAGTGGCGGAAGGCAAATTACGAAGCTTGCTGGATAGTTATGTAAAGCGCACAGTGAGCTTGCATGTGGTGTGGCCTTCCGGGCGTTATATCACGCCTAAATTACGGGTATTTATCGATTTCCTTAGTGACAGGATGTTTGCGGGCAAATAGCCACTTAAGCTATAGGCGAAAAGTTTTTAGCACAGCATGATTGGCATCTTGATAATCCGGCCGTGGGGACATTACTTTTCTTCAGTCAATAAGGCTTTTTTGGCTGCTTCAAGAAATTCATCCGACAACTTATCCCCGGCGGTGGCGCGCGCCAGTGTTAATGCACCGGACAACATAGCAAGCTGTACCAGCGCGTGTTGCCTGCGTTGTTCTTCATTTTCTATATCAGAAACAGACATTAATCTGTCTAGCAGGGATCTCACGCCACTGAGATAAACCTCTCGCACCGGATTCTCATCATTCTCACGTGCCACATCGCTGGCTAGCGCAGTAATTGCACAGCCATCTTCTGCATGGTCACGGTGGGTGGTTGAGAGATAAAGTTCGACTAACGTGCGCAGATTATGATGCTCGGGCTGGCTGCTGATTTGCTGCCAACGGGTGCTGGAATCGTCGAGCGCTTTGCGACTGGCGATAGCCGCCAATTCATCTTTAGAGGTAAAGTGCCCATAGAACCCGCCATGAGTCAATCCGACCGCAGCCATTAAATCGTTGACGCTGACACCATTCAAACCCCGGGCACGGAAGAGTTGCGAAGAGGTCTGTACGATTGACTCGCGATTGAGTGCCATTTGTTGCTTTGATACTCGGGCCATACATTTCTCCTGATTGAACAGGCAGCATCATAAAGTATGCCATGCTAGCACATCAATAGATGTTGCCTCTCATCAATACAGACCTTGATTCATGCCCGCGGTGGTCGGGGGGCGATGATACGGGTACTATCGCCGCCCTGCGCCCGTGCCAGAGTGTTGGCGATTTGTTCGTGTGGCGTCCCCAGAGTAATGGCGCTGACCTTATCAAGACGTGCCACTTGTTCATCACTCAATATCACATCTAATGCTGCCAGTGTGTCATCCAGTTGGGCTTGGGTACGGGAGCCTAAAATAGGGATTAGACTGGTAGGGGAGTTTGCGGCTTTATGGCGCAACCAGGCAATAGCAATATGTAATGGTTGCATGTGGTGTTCCTGTGCTATTGCGATAACTTCATCGAGTAGCGCAGTATCTTGCTCGGTATGCACCAATCGGCCCGCAAAACCAAGTAGACGACCTTCATCGCTTTGACGATATTTTCCTGTCAGCAATCCTCCCCCCAGAGGTGACCACAGTGTGGCTGCTAAGCCGAGTGCTTCGGCCATCGGCAGTAGTTCACGTTCAGCCGTTCGCTGTACCAAACTGTACTCTACCTGAATACCGGCAATACGTGACCAGCCGCGTAATTCTGCCAAGGTATCTGCCCGTGCAATGCGCCATGCCGGGAAATTGGAAAGCCCTGCATACTGTATTTTGCCTGCACGAGTCAGGTCGTCAAAAGCGCGCACAATTTCTTCAAGAGGCGTTAACTGGTCATCAAAATGGGCCCACAATAAATCAATGCGGTCGGTGTTAAGCCGTTTAAGGCTGCTTTCCACGGAAGCAATCATATTGCGGCGGCTGTTTCCGGTTTGAGCAATCCCCGCATCCGGTTGTGCTCCCAGCGTATACTTTGTTGCGACCACAAAACGATCACGTTCCGCAGCAATAAACTCTCCTACGATCTGTTCAGATTGACCGAATTGGTAAGTATCTGCGGTGTCGATGAAATTACCTCCGGCCTCGGCATAGCGGTCAAATACCTGTTTTGCTTCCTCTTTTTCCGAGCCATATCCCCAGGAAGTACCAAAGTTACCGGTACCCAGTGCCAGTTCGGAGACCCGTAGGCCGCTATTACGACCAAAAGTGGTGTATTTCATATTGATTCCCCATCCCAATAATTATTTATGATGACCAACATCTATTATATATGACACTCATAATCTATTTGTGCAAGTGAATCCTCTTTGACACTTAGATGATGTAATTATGTGCAATGACGAAATGGAATGAGTCAGCCGACTGCAATAGTGTTTGGCGTGGACTTTGTGTGAGGCGGTGCTGGTTTAGCGCAAGAAGGGGCGATAGGTGTTGGTCTATGCAGGCTCAGACGGAGATGCTGTTCTGGCTCATTAAAAACAGTACCCATGATTTCGCTTGAAGCCAGTTTATAAATAGCGCTAAGAGAGTCACATATTTTAATCGGATAAAAGTGTCTGAATCGCCATGGAGCGAATACACTCTTCTACGATGCTGTTTTTTATTTGTATTACGTTCATCATCTAATTGTTGAGTGATATCACTGCCGTCCGAATGACGTTTCCTCTCTCGGGAACGCTCTGGTTTTAGTCGGTGACGATCCTGAGTCGGACTTTCTTTTATAGGCTGTTCGTTCGCGAACGGCCCCTGCATGCAACCAAGGAACGAAAGATGGCCTACGCAACAACCAATCCCTACACCGGCGAAACGATCAAGACGTTTCCTGACGCCACTACCGCCGATGTTGCTCTTGCTCTGGATCAAGGCGATGGGGCATTCAAGCAATGGAAAAATACCACAATCGCCGATCGTGTTGCCGTGCTGCAAAAGGCGGCCGACTTGCTCCGAGCCAAGCATACCGAATACGCCAAGTTGTTGACACTGGAGATGGGTAAGCTACTGGGAGAGGCCGAAGCGGAGGTCGAACTATCGGCGGCTATCTTTGAGTACTACGTCGAGAATGCGCAGCAGCAACTGGCGCCGGAGAAGCTGCATTCTAAAGACCCTGCGGTGACCGAAGCGTGGCTGGTGCATGAGCCTCTAGGCATCATCCTGGCTATCGAACCGTGGAATTTTCCCTACTACCAGATAGCTCGAATCATCGCGCCGCAGTTAGCGGCCGGGAATGTCGTGATACTCAAGCATGCGTCTAACGTACCGCAATCTGCCGATGTGTTTGAGAAGCTGATGCTTGAAGCCGGCCTGCCGGTAGGCGGATTCAAAAACCTCTACGCTAGCCGTGAGCAACTCGAAACCATCATTAACGATCCGCGTGTACATGGTGTTGCGCTAACGGGTTCGGAGGACGCAGGCGCTGTGGTTGCAGCACAGGCCGGTAAGGCATTGAAGAAGTCGACGATGGAGCTGGGTGGTGCTGACGCCTTTGTGGTGTTGGAAGATGCTGATCTGGACAAGGCCGCTAAGTGGGCGGTGTTTGGCCGCCACTGGAATGCCGGCCAGGTGTGCTGCTCGTCCAAGCGTATTATCGTGGTCGAGGCTATCTACGACGCTTTCCTTGATAAGTACACAGCTGGCGTTGCCCAGCTCAAGGCCGGCGATCCGCTGGACCCTGCCACGACTCTGGCGCCGCTGTCCTCACAGGGTGCGGCCGACGATGTGCGTAAACAGGTGAAGGAAGCTGTCGGCCACGGCGCGACCCTGACCGTGATTGGCGCTGAGGTGCCGTCGCAGGGCGCCTTCGTGCAACCGGTGTTGCTCACCGGCCTGACTAAGGATAACCCGGCGTATTACTGGGAATTCTTTGGCCCGGTATCGCTGGTCTTTAAAGCCAAAGATGAAGCGGAAGCTATCGAGATTGCGAATGACTCGCCTTTCGGGCTTGGCGGTTCGGTGTTCACTCAAGACATCGAACGGGGCCGCAAGGTTGCAGCTCAAATGTCTACCGGCATGGTCTACATCAACCATCCGACTGCGGTGAAGGCTGACCTGCCATTTGGCGGTGTGCGCCGCTCAGGCTATGGCCGCGAGCTGATTGGTCTGGGGCTGAAGGAGTTTGTCAATCATAAGCTGATTGGTGTGACTGATATTGATGGCGGCTTCTGATCCGCTTTGCAATTTTTAGTTATTCAGAATGAGATTTTATTAAATTGTTCGAAGATCAATAACGGTGCCGAAGCACCGTTATTGATGAGAGCTAATAACGATTAGAAGTTGTATTTCACCCCTAACATCACTGCGGTATCACTGTAACCTTTGTCGCCCAATTGCTGGCCAACGTTACCCCAGACATTCAGTTGCTTGTTCAATTGCCCCTCAACACCCACTTTCAGTTCACCGATATTCTTCGCGCCAGCTTGTTTCACGTCAACGGCGTTCATATTGGTGCCAAAATCTTTGGTGTTGTGGATCCAGTTGGCTTCCACAAACGGTTGGAACTCGCGATCCTTGCCATTATCACTTTCGTGGTGGCCTTTCATATAAGAACGCAGCCCCAGACGCGTCTGGATATTACCGTCGCCTTGACCACTCACCTGAGTACCGTTTGCTTCACGGTGCTCGTCAGCCTTCACACCCATCCAGGTGATTTGGGCTTTCGGCTGGATAAAGTACGTTTCGTTCTTAGACTGATTTTCACCGATCTTAAAGGTGTAGCCGCTCTCGACCGACGCGGTGATCCCTTTCGATTTATACTCTTCCGTCGCCAGACCGTCGCCCTGCACGCTATTGTTAAACCAGCTGTACTGCGCCCAACCGTCAACATACAAGCCCGACTTGTCTTCGTCGTTGGCATACCAGGTGCTGTACACCCCGGCGGTGTAACCATCAACCGAACCACTCGACTTATAGCCCGATTTCGCGTGGGTGTCGCTCTTGCTATTACCGTAACCGGCCATTACACCCAGGTGTAAACGGTCCAGACCATCGTTGCTCCACTGGGCGATATCGCCACCCAATTGCATCACATAGCGGTTGCTTTGAGTTTTCAACTGACCACTGGTGTCACGTGAACGGTTATGTCCGCCTTCGTTACGCAGCCACATGCTGGTCACTTTCTGCTCGCCAGTCAGGGCGTCGATATACTGTGTTTCGCCCAAACGATCGTGCAGACGCGTCACAAACATAGTGTTGGCTGCGGCCAGGTTCGCGGTGTAGCTGCCGGCTTCAGGACGTTTAGTTTCCTCGCCTGGACCCGCCGGGTTTTCTGGATCAACCGGGTTCTCTGGATCAATCGGCAAATTACTCAGGCTGGTCAAATACCAGTTACTGGCGTTTGAACCCACCCCACGTACCAGTGAGTAATCATATGCACCCGCTACGATACGGCCAGGGTTCACAAACTCACCGTCGGATTGACCATTCACCTGAATCAGTTCAATACCGTTTAAGGTTTTAGCGCCCGTACCGCCCGCATTATCTACGCTTACGTTAGTGGTGCCGCTGGTGTTACCGTTCACAATCATGCTGTCAGTTGCGGAGTCATCTGCACCCAACGCCGTATTGAAATGCAGCAGACCATTGTTGCCAATGTAGTTGCCGTTGACCACTAATTGGTTACCGGTGGTGCCGGAGCCGTCACTGGTTTTGTTACCGATAAATACCGTGCCGCTGTTGGTTAAGTCAGTGCCAACGGTAAAGATGTTACTGGCCGGGGCCAGACGGCCCATCGCCGGTACCATCGGTGCCGTTGGGTTGCCCACAAACAGCACGCCCTGGTTATCAACCGCGCCCGCTACACCACCAAAACCGCCCATAAAGGCACCGCTGGCTATATTCACCTGCTGGCTTGCCAGCGTCATGGGGTCAGCGCTGCTGCCTAACATCAGGCCACCCGCATTGATATCTGTCTGGCCGGTATAGGCCGCCGTTTGAGTCAATGACAGGGTACCGTCACCGTTTTTAGTCAGACTACCACTGCCGCTAATGCTGTTTGCCAACAACCAGTTATTATCGCTATTGAGCACCAATGAACCGTCGTTAGTGACCGCTGCCGTCCCCAGATGTTCTGCCTGAGAAGCGGTTAACTGGCTGCCGTTCGTGATAGCAAACAGGCCGCTGAACAGGCGGTTATCACCGCTCAATGTGATGTCGCTGTTATCTTCCAGCACCACACTGCCAGCATCACTGATAGCATTTGCTAACTGGCCCGAAGCCCCTTTCAGTGTCAGCAGACCGGCGTTAACGATATTGCCATCGCCCAGACCCGCTGCATTGTTCAGTAACGCTTGTGCGCCACTGGCAATGGTGGTCACCGCGCTCAGGCCAGTATTGGCACCCTTAACGGTCAGCACATTGGCGGCAATTGTCAGCGCGCCACTGCCGGTCAGTTCACCCTCAGATACACCGCCCTGACTCAAGGTTAAGCTGCCACCATTGAGATCAACCGTTGAACCCGCAGTACTGTTCAGTTCGCCCACGGTTTGGCTGTGACCCTTCATGTCAAAGGCGGTATCTGCTGCCAGTGATAACAGCGAGGTATTCCCCAACACATTATTATTCAGCATCTGCAAGGTGCCGCTGCGTACATCGGTAGAACCGGTGTAATCATTGTCCAGATTGGACAGTGTTACCGTATTTCCTGCACCGGTATCAATCGCCAACTCACCACTGCCCGTCACTTTGGCACTCAAATCCGCCGCAGGACCGGTTTTATTGGTGGCATACAGCGCCAGTGCATCTGCACCGCTGCCCAGCAGTTCAACTTCGGTCAGGCCGTAACCGATATACAAACCGTCGTTACCCGTACCGCTGCTCAGGCGATAATCGTAAGTGCCTTTGGCGACCGTGGTGCCATTTTGTGCAATATCGGCCGTGGTGGCATCGGTAATGACATTACCATTCTGGTCTTTCAGCACCAGATTGCCGCCATTACCCTGCACGGCCACATCACTCACCGCCAGTTGCAGCACGGTATTGGCATCATCCTGCTCCATGATGGGCAGTACTGGATTGACCGGCGTCTGGCTGTTGTCGACGCTGTCGATGTCCACAACCACCGTCCCGGTGCCCAGCAGGTTCATCTCTTTGGTGGTATGGATAGTGCTTTTCGCCACCGTCTCACCCGGAGTGCCGGTGTTAAATTTCACCGTACCGCCGTCAAAGGCCAACCCACCGATAGTTTGCACACCGTCACCGACGGTGGTGATACTGTCCGCGCCCAGTTTCAGGGTGGCATTCACTAATGCTGTCGTGTTATCCGCCGCCAGTTCAAAGGTGGCGTGACCTAATGCCAGTACCCCGTTAAAGGCGTTCTGTGCCGCATTAGCCGTAAAATCAAAGGCATTACCGGCGGTATTAACGGCCATCGTGCCGAGGCCGTTCAACTTGCTGTTAAAGCTCACGGCATTCAGGTTATTAACCTGCAACAGACTGCCGTCACCCAGATTAAAACCGGTGTTGGCATTGTCATCCTGACTGTCACCCAGCGCCAGCAGCACATTGTCCAGTGTCAGCGTCGAGTTATTGATCAGATCGATATAATCCATATTACTGATGGCAGCAGCGTTACTCAGGGTATACGCCGAGTTATCAAAGCGCAGGGTATCCATGCCGGTACCGCCGTTCAGTGAGCTGAACACACCTGTATCAGTTAATGTAAGATCTTTCAGAATAAACAGGTCGTCACCCGCGCCGGTGGTGAAATCATTGCCTTTACTGCCTTGCATCAGGGTCACGGTGTTGTTGCCCGCTAACAGATCCACCTTGCCAACAATTGTGCCACCCGTGGCGTTGGTAAAGGCCAGACCCGTCCCAGTATTGGTTACGACAGCCTGCTGCGTGGCGCTGTTGGCTTGAATGGTACCGCTGTTGACGAAGCTGTTAACAAAACCATTATCAATATCGACCACCGGGCTGCTCAGTGACTTAGATTTCAGGTTACCTGATTGTTCCACTTGTGCCGTGGCGCCGCCAACGATAAGCGCTGCACCGCCTGCGGCATCATTGACGTTTACGCTGGCACCGGTTTTCAGATCCTGGCTGGAGTTGGTGACAATCCCTTTGCCCGCGGCTGAATTGACGTTAATCACCAGATCGGCCGAGTCGGACATGTCCAGCGTATTATCGGTGATGGTGTCGCCTGTGTTGGCAAACAGAATACCGGTACCGCTGCCGTTGACATTGATCGTGCCAGAGTTGGTTGCCGCCATGGAGGCACCGGTACGAATACCTGCACCATTACCCACCGTCAGCGTGGTGTCTTTTAACTGAATACCGGTAATTTCCGCTTTGTTTTCAATTGCATTACCTGTACCGCCCGCGGTCATGGTGATGGTTGCGCCATCCACGGTCAGTGCTGTGGCACCGGTATCAAGCAGTACGCCATGGGCAGTGCCGCCCGCTTTGGTTTCACCGTTACCGGATAAGGTCAGGCTCGCACCCGCACCCAGCAGATAAGCGGCAGTGCCGTCGGTTGCGTTGACGGTACCGCTGTTATTCACGGTAGAGTTAGCGCCCTGAATATTGACCGCAGTCCCATTTACGGTGATGAGGTTTTGGTTGGTCAGAATCCCGCCGTCTACCAGCACGCCAGTACTGCCTGCTTGTGTAAAATCAATGGAGCCCTTGTGGATAAGCTCACCGCCATTACGGGCGATATAGCCATAGGCACCAGACGCGGTGTTACCGGTGGTCAATACCGCCGAACTGGTTAAGACAGATTTTCCGGTAGCACCGGTGGCAATACCATCCAGGCCATAGTAGTTGCCATCGACGATCCCGGCAGTTGCCCCATCACCGCTCAATTCCAGACTGGCATCTGCCGTGATGGTGCCGGTGGCTCCTCCTTCAACTTTGACCCCCGTGGCTCCCTCGCCAGACAGGACCATATCTAACGCGCCGGAGTTAAATGTACTGCCAACACCGGTGACTTGAATAAGAGAAGAATCTTTACCGGTGGCATTCATGGTTGAGGCAGTGGTCCCGATAAAGCTGGCACCCTTATCAACGCGATACAGTGTAGAACCTTCGGTTGAAACCGTTTCATCACCCGTGGCAATGTTATTGACGCTAGAGCCCGTACCGTAAATCAGGTAGCCCACCTGTTTTTTACCTGAGACAAACTCAACCTGACCGGTACCGGAGACATTAATGGTGCCTTTATCTTCAGCAACCACCCCAATAGCACCATCACCCGCCAGCTTTACCTCACCAGAGAGATTAGCCACCGCGCCCGCGCCAACCGCCTGAATACCGTAGTTCGCCAGATTAGTGGCAGCATCAAGCCCGTTATTCACATAAACGTTACCGGCGTTAGTGGCTGAACTGTTGGTCAGTACTTTAATACCGACCGTATTGATACCATTTATAACGATATCACCATTATTGAAGATATTCGTGGCGTTAGCACTGGAAGAGATACCGATATTCTGCCCGGCATTTTGTCCAGATACAGCACCAGCACCGTTGAGCTCAATAGTGCCGTTTTGATTGACTACTGTTCTCGCTCCTTGTGCAGCAATAGCTGTAGAGTTTTCAGTTTTGCTGCCAATCACGATTTTACCGGTCGCACTATTGGTAAAGGTGGCGATATTGCTCAGATTAACGGTATCTTGTAGTAATCTAACTGCATAAGACTGAGTCTTAATGGCCAGGTCAGTGACCGCGTCAGTTAACGAGCGTTGTGATTGACGGCCCACATAGACAGTACCGTTATTTTCAAAGGTAGAGCCTTTCTGAACACTCACCCCCTCATTCAAATAACCTGCTGCGGGAGACAAATCGATAGTTGAAGCAATATTGATCGCACCGTTATTGACGAAGGTCGAGTTGCCATCTATCACCGCCGCGCGAGTATAAGCGCTTGCCCCACGAGAAGCGGTATTAATCACACCATTGTTGGTAACTGACGAAGCTCCATTAGCTAAAATTGCGGTATGACTACCGTTAGCTATGTACAAAGGTAATGTTGAGGTAGGTGTGGGCTTGAAGTCCAGCATGTCAGGGTTAGTCCCTGCATCCAAAACACCTGTAGATTCAATAACTACCGTACTATCAGTGGCAAAAATAATATTGGTGCCACGAACAGTGCCTGCGGCTGAACCTAGTGTCCCAGCATTATTCAATGTTGCACCGTCTTCCAGACGCACCAGTGAAATATCGGTGTTATAAGCCTGAATATTGGCATCAGCACCAATGTTCACTATGGCATGCTGACCATCACCATGAATAAAGGCAACACGGTCAGAATCGACAATGTGGTTTACGGCATCATTGGCATCAATCCCCATATCAAGATAGATCGGGGTGACTTTTGGTGAAGTATTGGAACCGTTAGTGAAATAGGCCCGCGCCAGCTCGGCTTGATAACCTTTGCTGTCCAGCACAATCGCACCACTTTTAATACCTGCAATCAAGTCATTGTTGTATTTCTGAAAATCAGCAAAATTTTGAACATTTTGGGCCCCTAAATACGGGCTGGTGAAGGTACCGACGAAGTCATCAAGCACCGAATTGGCCACCGCGGTACTACTATCGCGAATGTTATTGTTGTTATTACCCAGGTTGACTACAGTTTTGGCGTTATAATTTAAGACTGTATTCTGGGCCGATGTAGTAGATTCAACATAGAATCCTGAAGAGGTCGTTGTTGCCGCTTCACTTTTCAGGCTGCCTTTAAGAATGGCGTTAAAATAGTTATTGCTGTCATTAACCCAACCTGCGGCCGTGCTGCCGACAGCCACATTCAGATCGCTGCCATCCAACACATGGAATAAGTTGCGATTCACATACTGGCCATTTTCACCAACCGCATAAGAAACAGGTACCACAAAATCGGCAAGCGGTTTAATTGACATAGCAGTACTGCTATACACATTAATAGTAATTAATGCGCCAGTGCCTTTCGGGTCAAGGAAAGTTTCAGTAACCATCTCACCTAAGTTGAAAATGTTTTTACTGATCAGATTCTCAGCACCGTAAAGGAAGTTGCTTGCTGGAATATCACCTAATTTACTGTTTTTAAAACCAATATCGCCCTTGGCGATATTGCTAAAACTGCCTACTAAGGTATTGCCAGTCCCTGTGAAGGTCTGTTCAAATTCTACATCAGGCGTAAATACCGGTACGCTAATATCTGCGGCAAAAGCAGAGCTCGCCCCTAATGTAAACATCAAGGTGATGGCAATCTGGCTCAGGCGAGAAGGGGTCGTTAAACCTAAAGTTGTATCGACAGTTCCTGAGCAAAGTGACTTAGTTTTTTTTCCTGATTTAGAGATTTCAGATGCAACGTCATAGCGGCCTAAGGCACTATTCCAAATGACTTTAAATACTTTATTCATAGTATTACTCTAATTAGATGCGTAGACCTGATAATCTGGTCTATCCACAAGGGTGTTGGTTTAGAACTGAGTAGGATTGTTTAAAATGTTAAATTAACAAGGTTGACCTTTTAATCAGCACAATATAACTCACCCCCCTAATTACGAATATAGGAGGGCGATAGGGGTGTTGTAGGAAATTTCCCTAAATTGATTTAATTGATTTAATTGATTTATTAAATGCAGTGCGACTTGTTGTAAATGTAAGACGTTTTCTTTTTAAGTTTTACTTGTTATTTTTCAAGTTGTTATGGCTGTTATTATGGTTTTGGTG
>NZ_JAZGQA010000082.1:0-18652 GCF_048593855.1 Yersinia sp. 2542 StPb PI | reverse complement strand
AATCTACTGTATTAGATAAATACATACCTCAACGTAGTTGGCGTTGCAGCAAGGTAGCAAACGAACAAACCCGTGGAGCTGACTAAGGTCAGTGATGCAGGTGCGTGAGAGTTGCTAACAACGCTGTAGCTATCAATACGAGGGGGAAGTTACTGAAATGGTTATGTCGTGTATGCATTGATACTTAATACGCGACAGGGAAGGGGGTGAAAATCCCCCGCAGCCCCCGCTGCTGTGATGCCGACGAACCCGCTGAAACCACTGATCCACTGGATTGGGAAGGTGCGGGGGAGGATGACGCTAAGCCAGAAGACCAGCCAGATCGGTAAAATATATTCAACTCCTTCGGTGGGAAGCGGGTTGTCATCAGATGCGCGCTGCGGTGACGTTGCGCAGACGCACCTTTTTGACACTGCATATCCCGCTCGAAATGGCGGGATTTTTTATGCAACGGTCTGGCAAACAAGCATTTATTATCGCAGGTACCGGCAGTGGATGCGGTAAAACAACCGTGACGTTGGGTATTCTGCGGGCGCTGATGGCGCGCGGGTTGTCTGTGCAGCCGTTTAAGGTCGGGCCAGATTACCTGGATACCGGCTGGCATAGCGCCGTCAGCGGTGTTACCTCGCGTAACCTCGATGCTTTTATGCTACCGCCTGCGACCTTGAATGGGCTGTATAATCAGCATATGCGCCATGCTGATGTGGCGGTGATCGAAGGTGTGATGGGCTTGTATGACGGCTACGGCACTGATCCTGATTATTGCAGTAGTGCGGCGATGGCCAAGCAACTGGGCTGCCCGGTTATCTTACTGGTGGATGGCAAGGCGGTATCTACCTCGGTTGCAGCTACCGTGCTAGGGTTCTGCCAGTTTGACCGGAATCTCACCATTGCAGGCGTGATTGTTAACCGTGTTAATTCAGAAAACCATTATCAGCTAATCCGCCACGCCATCGAGCATTACTGCGGTATTCCCGTGCTGGGCCGTTTGCCGGTGATGGATGATATCGCGCTGCCATCACGCCATTTAGGGTTGATACCGGTGCAAGAACAGCGTGAGGGCGTGGCGGGTAAAACCCATCAGCCCGACAGCTCGCCCCGCTGGCAACGGCTGGCACAGCAGGTTGAAGCCTTTATCGATCTTGACCGATTACTGGCACTGACGCATTGTGCGGCACAGCCTGTCGGCACCCCCCCTTCCTTACCTTCATCCACACTGGCTAACGGCCTGACACTGGCCTTGGCCGAAGATGAAGCATTCAATTTCTATTACCCCGATAACCTTGACCTGCTAGAGCAGGCAGGCGTGCGCATCCAACGTTTCAGCCCACTTCATGACCGCCGGTTACCTGATTGCCAGATGATTTATCTCGGGGGCGGTTATCCCGAAATTCACGCTGCTCGCTTAGCCGCAAATACAGCGATGCATGCAGCGTTACAGCAAGCGCACCGCCAACAGATTCCGCTGTATGCCGAATGCGGTGGCCTGATGTACCTCGGTGATGGCTTAACGGATGAGGGGGGGCAGCGCCACCCGATGGTTGGTATTTTGGCCGGTGAGAGCCAGATGGGGAAACGGCTGACTCGCTTTGGTTACTGTCAGGCACAGGCCCGCAGTGACACCTTATTGGCTGCACAAGGTGAAGTTCTACGTGGTCATGAATTCCATTATTCCGATTTTACCAGCCCATTGACGCCGGTATTTGATAGCAGCAAATGGCGTGATGGCGTCGCTATTCAGCGCTGGCACAGTGGCTATCAACTCCAGCGCACTCAGGCCAGCTATCTGCATATCCATTTTGCTCAGCGCCCCGGTTTACTGGATGGCTGGCTGACCGCTGCCCGGAGCGTGCTATGACCCTGAGCGCATGGTTTGTCGCTTTCTTGCTTGATAGCTGGCTCGGCGACCCGCCGCACTGGCCGCATCCGGTGCGCTGGATGGGTAACCTGATCTCTGTCATGCAGCGTGCGATTCGTGCGGTTTGCCAAAGTGAACGGGCATTGAAGTGGGGGGGCGCAGTGTTGTGGTTGGTGGTGGTCGGTGTGACATGGCTGCTGAGTTGGGGATTCTTATCACTGATGACACACATCAATCCGTGGCTCGGCTGGTTGGCGCAAGTGTGGATGATTTACACCTTATTAGCGGGACGTTGCCTGAGTGACGCAGCGCTGCTGGTGTTTGATGCCCTGAAACACGGTTCGCTGGCACAAAGCCGCGAGAAGCTGTCATGGATTGTCGGGCGTGACACCTCACAACTGGAGAAGCCACAAATCACCCGTGCGGTGGTAGAGACAGTGGCCGAAAACAGCGTTGATGGCGTGATTGCACCGCTGTTCTTTCTGATGTTAGGCGGCGCTCCGCTGGCAATGGCTTACAAAGCAGTCAATACCCTTGATTCGATGGTGGGTTACAAAACGCCAAAATACCGCGCAATTGGTTATGTGTCGGCACGGATGGATGATCTGGCGAACTGGATCCCAGCCCGTCTGAGCTGGCTATTACTCAGCGCAGCCGCATGGTTACTCCGGGCCGATTATCGTCAGGCATTGCGCATCGGCTGGCGTGATCGTTATCAGCACGCCAGTCCTAACTGCGCCTGGTCTGAGGCCACGGTTGCCGGTGCGCTGGGCGTGCGGTTGGGGGGGCCGAATGATTACTTTGGCGTGCGGGTTGAAAAACCCTGGATCGGTGATGAACGGCGCGAGGTGGATCTGGGCGATATCCCGCGCACTATCCATTTGATGCTGGTGGCATCGTTATTAGCGCTATTACTGTTTGCCCTGATTCGTCTGCTGCTGGTCGGCATTTAACAAGGATAACCTGATGAACTATATAAAGAACCCGCAGGAAATAGAGCAAAACAGTTTTGCCATCATCGGTGACATTATTGCCGATGAGCGGCCGGACTTTCGCTTTGTCAGTGAGATGCAAGAAGCGGTGATCAAGCGGGTTATCCATACCACGGCGGATTTTGATTGGCTGGATATTCTGCATTTCTCACCGCAGGTACTGACCCATATTGCCGAGGGTATCCGCCGGGGTTGCACCCTTTATACCGATACCACGATGGCGATGTCCGGTATCAACAAAGTGCTGTTAAAGCAGATGGGATGTGAATGCCGTTGCTACATCAGTGACCCACGGGTGGTGGAGAGTGCGCCGCTACAGGGTATTACTCGCTCGATGGCCGCAGTGGATGTTGCTCTGGCAGAGTCAGGAGAAAAGCTGTTTGTCTTTGGTAATGCCCCGACTGCGTTATTCCGCTTGTTGGAACGCCACGCCACACCGATCGCGGTCATTGGTGTACCGGTGGGGTTTGTCGGGGCGGCTGAATCCAAAGATGCCTTGGTTGCCAGTGACCTGCCGTGCATTGCAGCACTTGGGCGCAAAGGGGGTAGCAATGTGGCAGCAGCCATCATCAACGCCATCCTCTATCAGTTACGGGGGGCGCTATGAGTGAGGCTACTGTCAATGACAGTCAGATGCTGCAAAACCAGCAATTAGACAGTATTTGGCATAACGGCAAACAATATCGCAAAGGCTACACCACCGGTTCTTGTGCGACGGCGGCGGCTAAAGTGGCGGCGCTAATGGTGTTGCGCCAGCAAGTGATTGACCAGATTTCAATTGTGACGCCTTCCGGTGTCACGTTATGCCTGAATGTAGAACAACCCCTCATTGAGGGCCAGCAAGCTACGGCGGCCATCCGCAAAGATGGTGGTGATGATGTTGATGCGACCCACGGCATGCTGATTTTTGCTCGCGTCACGCTGCGTGAACAGACGGAAATTACTCTGCGCGGTGGCGAAGGAGTCGGGACAGTAACCCGTAAAGGTATTGGCCTCCCCGTCGGCAGCTCAGCCATTAATCGTACACCACGCCAGACCATCGAGGCAGCAGTGCGCGAGGTCATCGGCCCGTTACGCGGTGCTGAAATAGAGATCTTTGCTCCCGAAGGGCAACAGCGGGCGAAAAAAACCTACAACGGGCGGTTGGGGATCCTCGGTGGCATTTCCATCATCGGTACTACCGGCATTGTGACACCGATGTCGGAAGAGAGCTGGAAACGCTCGCTGGCACTGGAATTGGAGATGAAGCGCGCGGCGGGTGAAGATCGCGTCATTCTGGTACCGGGCAATCATGGCGAGCGCTTTGTTCGCGACCATCTGGGCCTCGACAGCCAGCGGGTGGTGACCATGAGTAATTTCGTCGGCTATATGTTGCAGGAAACCGTGCGACTGGGCTTTCGTCAGGTGCTGCTGGTAGGGCATCCCGGCAAATTAGTGAAAGTGGCTGCCGGTATCTTCCATACCCACAGCCATATCGCGGATGGGCGTATGGAAACATTGGTTGCCCATCTGGCGCTGATGAGGGCGCCGCATGCGCTACTGCTTGAAGTGAACCAGTGCGATACCACTGAAGCGGCGATGGAATTGATTGCTGAGCAGGGGTGGCAGGCGGTCTACAGCCGTATTGCCGAACGTATCTGTGAGCGAATTGCTGAAATGATGCGTTTCTCCGTTAATCCGCCGCAGTGCGATGCGATTTTATTCTCTTTCGATAATCAGGTGTTAGGCAGCAGCCGGCCTCTGGATGAGATTGTGGAGGCATTGCGATGATTACGGTTGTTGGCATCGGCCCAGGTGATATCGACTATCTGACCCCTGAAGCCCGGCGGGCTATCAGCCAGGCTGAGGTATTGGTGGGCGGGAAGCGCCATCTGGCAACATTTAGCAGCAATGTCCGTGAGTCCCGCTGGTTAGATGCGGATCTGCTGGGGTTACTGGAGTGGCTGGATAGCAACAAAACTCGCGCCATTGTGGTACTGGCTTCCGGTGATCCTCTGCTGTATGGCATTGGCAAACTGCTGGCGGCGAACTTCGGCACTGACGAGTTACATATCGTGCCCGGCATCAGCGCTATTCAATATCTGTGTGCCAAAGTGGCGCTGGATATGAATGACCTTTTTCTTACCAGCAGCCACGGGCGGGTACCCGATTTTGACTGGATTTTCCAGCATGACAAGGTGGCGATGGTGACTGACAGTATTATCGGCCCGCGTGCCATCGCCGATGCATTACATCAGCGTGGTCTGTCCCGCACCTTGATTATCGGTGAAAACCTGTCACAACCCAATGAACGTATTCACCGTCTGTCGCAACAACAGGTGGCGGCGCGTTATGACATGAATGTGGTGGTGATCCTCAATGAGAGATGATCTGTTCTTACGTGGGCAAAAAGTCCCGATGACCAAAGAAGCGGTGCGCGCATTGGCACTGGAACGGCTGGAGTTACCTTGTTATGGCCATCTGATTGATGTGGGCGCCGGGACGGGCAGTGTGGCGTTGGAGGCGGCACTGCGCTTCCCCGATTTGCAGGTCACCGCGATTGAGCGCAATCCAGCGGCACTGGAACTGATTAGCGAAAACCGCCAGCGGCTGGGTTGCCACAATGTGGCGATTATTGCAGGCGTTGCCCCCTTGCCTAATACGGCCACAGCCGATGCCATTTTTATTGGTGGCAGCGGCGGGCATTTAACCGATCTGATTGATTGGGCGCTGATGACACTAAAGCCCGATGGCCGTTTGGTACTGACCTTTATTTTGCTCAATAACCTTAATGACGCGTTGGCTCACTTACAGCACTGCGCTGTCAGCCAGTTAGATTGCGTGCAGTTGCAACTCTCCACCCTGACCCCTTTGGGCAGCGGACACTATTTTAAACCTAATAATCCTACTTATCTTATTTCCTGCCACAAGGAGGCGCGCAATGTCTGAGCATCCTGATGCTGTATCAACAGCGGTAATACAACCCTGGGATACACAAAAAATCTGGTTTGTCGGTGCAGGGCCGGGCGACAAAGAGTTGATCACCCTGAAAGGCTACCGGTTGTTACAGCAAGCAGAGGTGGTTATCTACGCCGGCTCGCTGATCAATACCGAACTGCTGGAATATTGTTCGCCAGAGGCGCAATGCCACGATAGCGCGGGTTTGAATTTGGAACAGATCATCACACTGATGGTTGATGGTGTGCGGGCTGGCAAGTTGGTGGTGCGATTACAAACCGGTGACCTCTCTTTATATGGTTCGATCCGTGAGCAGGGGGAGGTGTTGAGTGAGCACGGTATTGGTTTTGTGTCGGTACCGGGTGTCAGTGCTTTTCTTGGCGCAGCAGCGCAACTGGGGGTGGAATACACCGTGCCAGAAGTGGCGCAGAGCTTGATTATTACCCGAATCGAAGGGCGAACCCCGATGCCGCCGCTGGAGCAACTGGAGGCGTTTGCCGCGCACCAAACGTCGATGGCGATTTTCTTGTCAGTGCAAGAGATGGACCGCGTAGCTGAACGTTTGATTGCTGGTGGATACCCGGCGACGACTCCTGTTGCGGTGGTGTACAAAGCGACATGGGCTGAAAGCCTTACTGTGCGCGGTACGCTGGCTGATATCGCCGAATTGGTCCGCGCCGCCGCTATTCATAAAACTGCACTGATTTTGGTGGGGCCGTTCCTTGGCGATGAATACCACTATTCCAAACTCTATGATGCGGGGTTTAGCCATGAATATCGTCAAGCCTGAATCCATAGCGGTATTTTGCCTGACTCCGGGCGGGGTGCGGTTGGCGCGGCGTTTGCAGACCCACTTGCCGCTGACCTGCTTTACCAGTGAAAAACTGTTGGAACCGGGTTTTCTGCCGTTCAATGGCAGTTTTGGCGACACCATCCGCGAGGCATTTAAACAGTACTCGGCACTGGTGGTGGTCGGGGCTATCGGCCTGACAGTGCGGGTTATCGCCCCGTTGGTGAATGACAAAATGAGTGATCCGGCGGTGGTGGTGATTGATGAGCGTGGGCAACATGTTATTAGTCTGTTGTCTGGTCACGTGGGTGGTGCCAATACGTTAACCCGGTATCTGGCGGGCATTCTCGGGGCCGATCCGGTGATAACTACTGCAACCGACGTTAACCAGATGGCGGCATTGGATACGCTGGCGACCCAACTGGACGGCGAAATGCAGGATTTTCGTCACGCCGTCAAAGTGGTCAATCAAATGTTGGTCAGCGAACAAAAAGTGGGGTTGTGGTGGGATGCACCCCTGTTAGCTGAGCGTGAACGCTGTGACACCCGTGGTTTTGTAGCGGTCGATTCGTTGGATCAATTGCCAAAACTGGATGCACTAGTTTGCGTCACGTTACGCGACAGCCTGCCCCCATTACCATTACCGGTTTACAAACTGGTGCCACGCCGGGTAGTCGCGGGTATCGGTTGCCGCCGGGCCACCTCGCTGCAAACCTTGGTTGAATTGTTACAACAGCAAATGGCCGAGAATCACTTTGACCTCATGGCGCTGCGGGCTATTGGCAGTGTCACTATCAAAAAAGATGAACCCGCGCTACATCAATTGGCTCAGTGCTGGCGAGTACCGTTCGAACTGTTCAGTGTCGGCGAACTGAGCCGCCATGAGCAACGTTTCCCTGCTTCTGATTTTGTCCGCCAAACGGTGGGTGTCGGCAGCGTTTCACAACCGGTCGCCTGGCTGATGAGCGACGGTAAATTGGTTGGCAATACTCTGCGTCAGCAGGGTGTCACCATCACTCTGGGAGTATCGCATTAATGTTAACCGTAATTGGCATTGGGCCGGGCAGTGAATCGATGATGACGCAGGAAGCCATCGTCGCAATCCGCGAGGCGGAAATTATCGTTGGTTATAAAACCTATACCCATCTGGTGAAACCCTTGACTGGGGATAAGCAGGTGATCAAAACCGGCATGTGTAAAGAGATAGAGCGCTGCCAAACCGCCATTGATCTGGCGCTGGCGGGCCATAACGTGGCGCTTATCAGCAGTGGTGATGCCGGGATCTATGGTATGGCGGGCTTGGTGCTGGAGCTGGTAACGCAACAAAAATTGGAGTTGGAGGTGCGGTTGGTGGCGGGGATCACCGCCAGTATTGCTGCCGCCTCGTTACTCGGTGCGCCGCTAATGCATGATTTTTGTCATATCAGCCTGAGTGATTTGATGACGCCGTGGGCGGTGATCGAAAAGCGCATTATCGCGGCAGCGCAGGCTGATTTTGTTATCTGTTTCTATAACCCACGCAGCCGTGGCCGTGAAGGGCATCTGGCCCGCGCGTTTGAGCTAATGCAGCCGTGGAAGCGGCCTGAAACGCCGGTCGGGGTAGTGAAAGCCGCCGGGCGTAAAAAACAGGAGAAATGGCTAACCACGCTGGGTGAGATGGATTTCGAACCGGTGGATATGACCAGTCTGGTTATCGTCGGTAATCAGGCGACCTATTGCCGTGATGGGCTGATGATCACGCCACGGGGCTATTCATTGTGATGGGCCATCACCCTTATCCACCGATTCATGTGTTTGGCGGTACCAGTGATGCGCGGCTGATTTGCCAATTACTGGATGTCGCAGAGCAACGCTATAGCCTGTCGGTCGCCACGGACGCCGGTAAACAACTGGCGGGGGATATTGGCGGTGAGGTCATGGTTGGGCGGATGGATGCAGGGCAGATGGCTGATTTTTTGGCGACCAGACAGGTCCAGTGGGTGATTGATGCCTCGCATCCTTATGCCTGCATGCTCAGTGACAATGTGGTGGCGGCCTGCGAACAGTCAAATGTCACGCTGACCCGTTACCAACGACCAAGTGAAATTGATGTTCTGAGCCACCCTCTACTGCACAAGGTCGATAGTGTCGCTGCGGCCTGTGAGGTGGCCAAACGGCTGGGGCCGCGGGTGTTACTCACGACTGGCAGCAAGCAGTTGGCTGAATATCAACGTGGGCTGGTGGGTAAAACCTTACTGGTTCGGGTGCTGCCCACGGCGCAAGTGCTGAACCAATGTGAGGCGCTGGGGCTGGGGGTAGACCACATTATTGCGCTGCGCGGGCCATTCAGCGCGTCGTTCAATCAGGCACTGTATGAGTTTTGCCAGCCGGATGTGGTTATCACTAAAGAGTCCGGTGCCCAGGGGGGATATCAGGAAAAAGTCGCCCCCTGTCTGGCACTGAATATCCCCTGCATTGTGGTGTGTCGCCCCGCCAGCGTGGTATTGGGCGGTATTGGTCAGCAAGTGACGTCATTAGATGAATTTAGTCAACATCTGAACCACTGGCAACAATTTGGCCCACAGGCAAGAACAACGAGGACAATAAAATGAAAAAGGCACTGTTGGTGATCAGTTTTGGCACCAGTTATGAACAAACCCGCCAAAAGAATATTGATGCTTGCGAGCAGCAACTGGCGGCAGCTTACAGCGATCGTGATGTCTTTCGCGCGTTTACCTCGGAGATGATCATCCGCAAATTGCGCAAACGCGATGGTTTGCTGATCAACAACCCACGGGAGGCGCTAAAACACCTGGCTGAACAGGGCTATCAGGATGTCGCCATCCAATCGCTGCATGTGATAAACGGCGATGAATACGAAAAAATTGCTAATGAAGTGCGCACCTTTAGCGACTGTTTCCATCGTCTGGTATTGGGTACGCCGTTGTTAAGCAGTTTTGCCGATTACCAACAATTGCTGGTGGCGTTACAGGCTCAAATGCCGGTGCTGGCCGCCGATGAGCGAGTGGTTTTTATGGGCCACGGCGCCAGCCATTATGCCTTTTCAGCCTATGCCTGCCTTGATCATCTGATGACCTCGCTGCATTTCCCGGCATTGGTGGGCGCGGTAGAAAGTTATCCAGAAATCAGCCATATCATTACCCGGCTGCAACAGCAGGGGGTACGTAAAGTGCACTTAATGCCGCTGATGTTGGTGGCAGGCTGCCATGCCATCAACGATATGGCCTCTGATGAGCCGGACTCATGGCAATCGCAATTGGAGGCCGCCGGTATCTGTGCTCACTCCTGGTTACAAGGATTGGGTGAGAACCCATTGATACGTCAAATGTTTGTCGAACATCTGGACCAAGCCTTACAACAAAAACAGCAGGAGGCAGCGTAATGAGCGGCAGACTTTATGCATTGGGTGTTGGCCCAGGTGCCAGTGATTTAATTACGGTGCGCGCAGCACGGCTGATAGCCAAACTCGATGTGCTGTATGCGCCTGCCGGGCGCAAAGGTGGCGACAGTCTGGCGCTCTCTATCGTGCGCGAATACCTTTCACCACATACCGAAATCCGCACCTGTCATTTCCCTATGAGCGCTGATGATAGTGAGAAGCAAGCGGTATGGGATGAGGTGGCACAACAGTTGCAATCGGAAGTGGCCAATGGCCGTCAGGTGGGGTTTATCACCCTCGGCGATGCCATGTTATTCAGCACGTGGGTGTTTTTATTGGAACGCATCGGGCGGCCTGATTGGTTGGAAATCGTACCGGGCGTAACCTCATTTGCCGCCATTGCCTCGCGTGCGGCGCTACCGCTGGCGATGGAGCAGCAGTCACTGGCCATCATGTCCTGTACCGCGCCGGAGGCCGAATTGGAGCGCGCACTGCGGGATCACGACTGTGTGGTGCTAATGAAAGTCTACGGCCGTTTTGCTCGGATCCAGGCGCTGCTGGCACGGTTGGAGCTGTTCCCACATGCGCTGTTGATGTCGGAAGCCTCATTGCCCGGCGAAGTGTGCTGGCGTCAGCTTGATAGCATCGCCGCTGACCAGCCATTGCCCTATTTCTCGACCATTTTAGTGAATAAACAGCAACGAGTTAATGGATAACAGGTTAGTTAAATAGAGGGTTAATTAATTTTAAATTACTCCCCAAAGTGATTGGAGCAACTAATGGAAATGGAAAAAGAGTTAAAGAAACTGTCTTATAGCGGAGTGGCAATGGCAATCTTGCTCACGCTGGCACCGAATGACGTTTTTGCCATGCACATTATGGAAGGTTTTCTGCCGCCGATGTGGGCGCTGGCTTGGTGGGTATTGTTTCTGCCATGTCTGTTTATGGGGTTGGTGCGCTTAAAGCAGATTGTGGCTGAAGACAGCAATCAGAAAGTGTTACTGGCGCTGTGTGGTGCGTTTATTTTCGTGCTCTCAGCACTGAAAATTCCGTCGGTGACCGGCAGTTGCTCGCACCCTACAGGGGTAGGGCTGGCTGTCATCTTGTTTGGGCCGGTGGTGGTGGCAGTGCTGGGGGCGATTGTACTGCTGTTCCAGGCGCTATTGCTGGCACACGGCGGGCTGACAACGCTCGGTGCTAACGGTATGTCGATGGCGGTGATCGGGCCGGTAGTGGGGTATTTGGTTTGGAAATTGGCCTGTAAAGCGGGATTACGCCGTGATGTTGGGGTCTTCCTCTGTGCCATGTTAGCGGATTTAACCACTTACTTTGTCACCTCTGTGCAACTTGGCTTGGCATTCCCCGATCCACAATTTGGTATCAGTGGTTCAGTTATCAAGTTTATGGGGGTGTTCTGTATTACCCAGATCCCAATTGCGATTGCCGAAGGGTTGCTGACGGTCATGATTTACGACCAATTAACCAAACGGCGCTTAATTCACGCGGAGAGCCATTAACATGAAAAAGACCCTGATCCTGCTGGCAATGGTGATTGCACTGGTTATTATGCCGTTCTTTATTAATCACGGTGGCGAATACGGTGGCTCGGATGGTGAGGCTGAAGCGCTGATCCAGCAAACAGCACCGCACTATGAGCCTTGGTTCCAGCCATTATATGAACCTGCCAGTGGTGAAATTGAGAGTCTGTTGTTCACCCTGCAAGGCTCCATTGGCGCAGCGGTGATTTTCTATATCTTGGGTTACTACCGGGGGAAACGCGGTGAGCATGCTGGGGATTGATAAACTAAGTTATCAAAGCCGCTGGCGGCAGGTTGACCCAATAGGAAAACTGGTGCTGTATGGGGTTTTCCTGTTGTTGGCGATGCTCAGCCCGCCGCTCTATCAGGCGCTACTGCTGATATTTATCGCCGCGCTGACCTGCTACTTGTTACGCATTGGCCCGCGCCGTTATCTGCGCTGGCTGGCTATCCCGCTGTCATTCCTGTTGGTGGGGTTGGTGACTATTGTGTTATCCCTCGCCCGTCAACCGGAGAGCATGTGGTGGAGTATACAAATCGGCAATTGGTGGTTCGGTATCGATAAAGTCGGTCTAACCACTGCCAATCAGACCTTGTGGCGTAGCCTGGCTGCATTGGCCGCGACTTTCTGGTTTGTGCTGAATACGCCATTCCCACAGCTTATTCAGATACTTAAACGCTGCCATGCCCCCCGTTTGCTGACTGAGCAAATTTTGCTGACCTGGCGCTTTATTTTTATTTTGGCTGAAGAGGCTGCTGCTATCCATCATGCGCAGTCCCTGCGGTTTGGTTATATCTCATTGCGTACTGGCTACCATTCGCTGGCTATGTTGGTGAGTATGCTATTTACCCGCGTGATGATTCGCTATCAACAGATGGTTATCTCGCTGGATATGAAACTTTATCAGGGTGATTTCCACCTGTAAGGCAGGATTTGATGTTAGCCACCAGGCAGTTAGGTTTCAGCTATCAGGATGAGCAGGTATTGCACGATCTGACGCTGGATTTCAGTCAGCACGCGGTCACTGGTGTCTTGGGCGCCAATGGCTGTGGCAAATCCACCTTATTTATGAATCTGACCGGTATTTTGCAACCCCAACACGGGACTGTGCTGTGGCAAGGAGAGCCGCTGAGTTATAAAAAGGCCAGCCTGCGTGAGCTACGCCAACGGGTGACAACGGTATTCCAAGACCCGGAACAGCAGATTTTTTATACCGATATCGACAGTGATATCGCGTTCAGCCTGCGTAATCTCGGCGTGGAGGAAACGGTGATCGCCGCGCGAGTGGATCGGGCGCTGACACTGGTTGATGCGCAGGGTTTTCGCCATAAATCTATTCAGCACCTCAGTCACGGTCAGAAAAAACGGGTGGCAATTGCCGGAGCACTGGTGATGGAAGCAGAGTATCTGTTACTCGATGAGCCGACCGCTGGGCTGGATCCGGCCGGGCGTCAGCACATGATTACCATCATTGAACGCATTGTGGCAGAAGGGAAACGGGTTATTCTCTCCAGCCATGATATCGATTTGGTCTACAAGGTTTGTGACTATCTGTATGTCTTATCTCATGGTCGCTTAATGATGGCCGGTGAAACGACTGAGGTGTTTCTGCAACAGGATAAACTGCGCGCTGCCGGGCTTATCCAGCCATGGTTGGTCAAAATGCACTGCGAGCTAGGGTTACCGTTATGCAAAACGGAAGAACAACTTTTTGCGTTGATGCGTCAGCGTGAAACCGAGGAGGCGCAATGAGTTTATCGGTGATGGTGCAAGGTACCGCATCTGATGTAGGTAAGAGTGTATTGGTGGCTGGGCTATGCCGTATTTTTATGCAGGATGGCTATCGTTGTGCACCGTTTAAATCGCAGAATATGGCGCTCAACTCAGGTATTACGCCGCAGGGTGAGGAGATGGGGCGGGCACAGATTTTTCAGGCGGAAGCCGCAGGCATCACCCCTGATGTGCGCATGAATCCGGTACTACTCAAACCCACCAGTGACCGTAAGGCGCAGGTGGTACTGATGGGCAAAGTTGCCTGCAATATGGATGCGGTGGAATATCATCAATATAAGCCGCAATTGCAGCAACAAATCAGCGAGGTTTACCAAAGTTTAGCCCGTGAATATGACGTCATGGTGCTGGAAGGGGCGGGTAGCCCGGCAGAAATTAACCTGCGTGACCGCGATATCGTCAATATGGGGATGGCGGCAATGGCCGATGCACCGGTGATACTGGTGGCTGATATCGATCGCGGTGGGGTGTTTGCGGCTATTTATGGCACCTTAGCCCTGTTGCATCCTCATGAAAAAGCCCGGGTCAAAGGGGTGATAATCAATAAGTTTCGGGGTGACATTGCGCTGCTTAAACCCGGGTTGGAACAGATTGAAGCGCTGACGGATGTGCCGGTATTAGGGGTAATGCCGTGGCTGGATATTGATTTGGAAGATGAAGATGGTGTGGCATTACAAAATGGCAAATATCAGGATGCGGCGGAAAAAGCGCTGGATATCGCTGTCATTCACTTGCCACACATTGCCAACTTTACTGATTTTAATGCGTTGGCGGCCCAGCCAGATGTGCGCCTGCGCTATGTTTCGCAGCCCTCAGCCTTGGGGCAACCGGATCTGATTATTCTGCCTGGCAGCAAAAATACCTTGGGCGATTTACAGCGGTTGCATCACAGTGGGCTGGCCGCCGCGTTATTGGCACAACATCAACATCAGGTACCGGTGCTGGGTATCTGTGGCGGTTATCAGATGTTGGGAAAACGTATTATTGATGGTGTGGAGTCTGGGCTGGAACAGATGGCGGGCCTTGGTTTGCTAGATGTGGAAACGCAGTTTGCACAGGACAAAGTGACCACGCGGGTCAGTGGCTATTGTCTGACGGGCCTGCCGGGGATGCTGGAAAGCTGCGGCGAGCAGCAACTGGAAGGTTATGAAATTCATATGGGTGCATCCCTGCTTGGAGCGGCAGCCAAGCCTTTCGCACAATTGACATTGCGTAACGGGCTAGTGGAGCAATGGTTGGAAGGGGCGGTGAACGCCGACGGCAGTGTGCTGGGCAGCTATATTCATGGTCTGTTTGACAGCCACAACTTCACTCGCCCACTGCTGGACAATTTGCGCCAACGTAAAGGGCTGGCGGCGTTTGATGGTGTGACGGTGAATTACGCCGAACATAAGCAGCAACAGTTTGATATTCTGGCAGCACATATGCGACAAAATATTGATATTGAAAGTATTTATAAAATAATGAAAACACATCGACAGGAGCGCGCGCAGTGATTTTGATTACCGGAGGTGCGCGCAGCGGCAAAAGTTCGCTGGCTGAACGGTTGGCGGCACAGGCGGCTGAGCGGGTGTTTTATATTGCCACCTCAGTGGTAACAGATGTGGAAATGGCCGCGCGGGTTGAGTTACATCGCGCCAGTCGCCCGGCACACTGGCGTACCTGGGAAGGTTATCGGGATCTGGGGGCAGTGTTGGATCAGCAAGTGGAACCCGGCGAAGCGGTGATGTTGGAGTGTATTACCACCCTTATCACTAATCTGCTGTTTGAACAGGCCGGTGATACGCCGCCGGAGCAGATGGATTTCATGTTACTTGAAGCGCGGATTCAGCAACAAATTACCGATCTGCTGGCCGCCTGTGCCCGAAGTTCAGCACCGATTTATTTGGTGACGAATGAACTGGGGATGGGCATTGTGCCGGAAAATCGTTTAGCGCGACATTTTCGCGATATCGCCGGTCGGGTCAATCAGCGCCTGGCTGCTGCCGCTGACCAGGTGTTTCTGGTGGTTTCCGGCATTGAGGTAAAAATTAAATGAGCCTGCGTCTATTTCTCGCCACCTTGCAGTTTATGACCCGGATTCCGGTGCCAGAGCGCTGGACGCAAGGGTTGGCGATGGATCAGTACGAACGCGGTATTATCGGTTTCCCGCTGATTGGGCTGATTGTCGGTATCATCGGCGCGCTGGTCTTTACCCTGCTGGCCCCCTGGTGTGGCATTCCGTTAGCGGCACTGGGTTATGTGCTGGCACTGGCGCTGGTCACTGGCGCTTTCCACCTTGATGGTTTGGCAGATACCTGCGATGGCGTGTTTTCCGCTCGTAAACGCGAGCAGATGTTGGAGATCATGCGTGATAGCCGCCTTGGTACTAACGGCGGTTTAGCCTTGATCTTTATCGTGGTGGCGAAAGTGCTGGTGGTGAGTGAACTGGCACTGCGCGATGTGCCGATGCTATTGATGCTAATGGCAGCTTCAGTGGCGGGGCGCACGGTGATTGTGTTGTTGATGTACCGCCAGCGTTATGCCCGCGCAGGCAATGGCTTGGGCAATATTTACATCGGTAAAGTTACCGGCCGGCAAACTGCCGTCACATTAGTGGGTGGCGCAATACTTACCCTGTTACTGGGGAAAGGGACTGCGCTGTTGGCACTGGTGATTACCATGGCGGTAGTGCTGCTGTTGGCAACCTATCTGCGTCGCCGTTTAGGCGGGCAAACCGGTGATACATTGGGCGCGGCTGCTGAAATAGGTGAGTTGGTGTTTTTGCTGGCGCTGTTGTAGCTGCCCTGCAATAACAGCGTTATTTCCTGAATAATCTCAAGATTGAGCCATTCTATGCGACTTTTTCTGGTACGCCACGGGCAAACCGAGGCCAATTTGCGTGGCGTTTTTTGCGGCCTGACCGATTTGGCACTGACACCACAGGGTGTGGAGCAGGCCGGATGGGTGGCCGATTGGTTAGCGGATGTGAATTTTTGTCAGGGCGTCAGCAGCCAGTTGCTGCGCGCCCGCCATACCGCCGACATCATACTTGCTGGGCACCGGGTGAGCGCCGATAGCGACGGGCAATTAAATGAAATGAATTTTGGCGACTGGGAAATGCGCCATCATCATGATTTACAGCGAGAAGACCCGGATGCATGGGCACAATGGGTGGCCGATTGGCAACAGGCAAGTCCCACGGGAGGAGAGTCATTCCCTCAGTTTTCTGCCCGGGTTGAAGAGGTTATCCAGCCACTGTTGTTAGCATCGGGCACTTCACCACAAAGTAATGATAACAATCGGCTACTGGTTGCTCATCAGGGGGTATTAAGCCTGATGTTGGCTCGTTTGCTGGCCATGCCAGCGGCGGCTATGTGGCATTTTCATTTTGATCAGGGGGCATACAGCGTATTAGAGATCCATGATGGATTTGTCACGCTGCGTGCGTTTAACAGTCGGGCTGTTTGGCAGCCTGCAATACGAGGTTAAGTACATGCAAACACTTTCATCGATTCTGCGCACGATTGCGCCGCTGGATAGCAAGGCGATGGCCCGAGCACAGGTGCGGTTGGATGGTTTACTGAAACCACCAGGTAGCTTAGGTCGCCTGGAACAACTGGCGGTTCAACTGGCTGGAATGCGGGGGTTATACGGGCATCAAGTTGAGCGCAAACAAATTATTGTGATGGCAGCAGATCATGGCGTCTACGATGAAGGCGTGGCTATTTCACCTCGAGTGGTCACGCTGGTTCAGGCGTTGAACATGGTGAAAGGGGTAACGGGTGTTTGCGTGCTAGCGGCTAATGCCGGTGTTGAAGTAAAAATTGTCGATGTGGGTATTGATAGCGAGACGCTACCCGGTGTGGTGGATATGAAAGTGGCGCGTGGCAGTGGCAATATCGCCCGTGAAGCGGCAATGACTCGCCAGCAGGCAGAGGATTTACTTTGTGCCAGTGCACTGCTGACATTACGGCAGGCGGCTGAAGGCGTGAAAGTATTTGGTGTTGGTGAGTTGGGTATGGCGAATACTACGCCAGCAGCGGCGATGGTCAGCGTGTTTACTGACAGCGATCCTGAATTGGTGGTGGGGATTGGGGCTAATTTTCCTAGCGCGCAGTTGCATCATAAAGTGGCGGTAGTGCGCCGTGCTATCGAAACCAATCATCCAGATGCCAGTGATGGTATTGATGTGTTGGCGAAAGTGGGTGGTTTTGATTTGGTAGGTATGACCGGCGTGATGCTTGGTGCGGCGGCGGCGGGGTTACCGGTGGTGTTGGATGGTTTCCTCTCATATGCTTCTGCGTTAGCGGCTTGCCGTATCGCACCGGGGGTCCGTGACTATTTGATCCCCTCTCATCTATCAGCAGAAAAAGGTGCGGTCATTGCGCTAAGCCATCTGCAACTCGAGCCATACTTGCAAATGGGCATGCGGCTAGGTGAGGGCAGTGGCGCCGCAATTGCCATGCATTTAGTGGATGCCGCCTGTGCCATGTATAACAATATGGGGTTGTTGGCTGAAAGTAATATTGAGTTACCTACTCCCCTTCGTCCTTGAAATTACAGGGGTGTTAGCTACGTTCATTCACCCGAATCCCAATGACTTTGGGGTGTTTCCTTCGTCCTTGAAATTACAGGGGGTGTTAGCTACGTTCATTCACCCGAATCCCAATGACTTTGGGGGTGTTTCCTTCGTCCTTGAAATTACAGGGGGTGTTAGCTATGTTCATTCACCCGAATCACTTACATGAGTAAGCTCATCGGAGTTCATTCTCTTGCTGCCTACCTGCAACTTGAATGGCTTTGAATTGCTAAGGGAGTTTTTAGTCGTTGAATAATCAAATAGAAACAAAAAAACCGCCAGGTAGGCGGTTTTTTTGTGCTGGTCAGGTAAGCGGCCTTTCCAGCAGGGCTTTGTTACCAACGTAACGCAAGGGCGATCTAGTGTTGATATTTCGGTCTGATTGCTACTCACTGTCAAGTATTTAGCGGGCACGTATTGGTGTACAAACTCGGACGGCTTTCCTTTACGGCCTAAAAATTTTAGTTCAAGAGAATAATTACTTACTCTTGTTCTGAATCCCGCGTGCGCCTAAGTTGTTATTATCAACTTGTGGCAGCCCAGTGGTTGCTGAAGAGGATAATAAACCGGTTTCAACATAGTTAAACAGCTTCTCACGGGTGTCGGTGATATCCAGATTACGCATAGTCAACTGACCAATACGATCGTCAGGTGAGAATACGGAATCCCCTTTCTCCATGGTCAGGCGCTCTGGTTTGTAGGTCAGATTGTCAGATACCGTATTGAGAATCGAATAGTCATTGCCACGACGCAGTTCCAGTGTCACTTCACCGGTAATCTCGCTCGCAACCCAACGTTGCGCAGA
>NZ_JAZGQA010000081.1:0-18992 GCF_048593855.1 Yersinia sp. 2542 StPb PI | reverse complement strand
AATTCTAAGGGGTTTAAAAACACCTGGAATGGACGATACTGTCCAAGTGAGAGACGGTGATTGGTCGAAAACGTCCATGCCCCAGAATGCCGCTTCACTCCGGCTTATCCAGTTCAGCCAGCAACTGAATTGCCCGGCTGACAAAAGGTGGAACATGGTGAGTGTCGATGCTTTTCAGAATGGAAGACAGCAAGGCAACCGCTTCAGCTTTTCGTAGCGATTGCCCTAATAAACGAGCCAGTTCACTGGTAGCAATAATTTGTGCGGGAATAATACCCAATGTTTGCGCACTCGCGATGGCGCAGCGAAAGCCTTGTTCAGCGCCAACAATGTCATTTAATGCCAGTCTGGCACGGGCTTTGACGACCATCAACTCACTAAGATAGGCGCGTTCTTGATACTTAAATGCCAAGTCCAATGCCTGTGACATCAGCACATCACATTGTTGCGGCTCACCTGATTGCAGCAATAACTCGCCACGTTTCCATGCCTGGAAGGAGTGAAAAAGCTTTCCTCCCTGGCATAACAGATGGCTATCATAACCCTCAATCATATGCTGTTCAGCCTGAACATAGTCATGCTGCATGAGCAAATAACACCCCTTCAGTACCTTCCCTAACCCCTGATAAAAAGTAAATCCATATTGCTGCGCCTGCACTGCTAATTCGTGGGTCAAGCGACCTAAACTGTCACGGTCTTCGAACAAGCAAGCAAGCCACGCCGCGCCCCGTAAGGAGATAACCCGATGAAAAGCAATAATGTCTTCACCCATAGCACGTGAGGCCAGTTTTTGGGCTACCTCTCTGGATTTTTTAAATTCACCGAGTTGAAATAAAGCCAGCCCTTTCAGGGTCAGCGCCATGCCAACCAAATCCAATCCTTGTTGATCGGCATACTCGCAAGGGGTAGTCAGTAACTTACTGCGAGCTAAACATGTTAAGACTTCTTGATTATCCCCCAACCAAAATAGGGTACTGGCAAGAGCGATATGTGCTTCACTCCATATTGACGCGGTTTTTTCAGTCAGGCCCCATTGCAGTAATTCCTGAGCCAGAGTGCGGACATGCGGTAAATCAAGGGTCACCAACTGGGCCGACCAACGCCAAAAGAGTAATCCTGCCAGCTCAGACTCATCACCTGCTTTTTTACCTAGCGCGATGGCATCATTATGATATTTAAGCGCATCATGGCTTAACCAACCATAAAGTATTTGATAGCTGATACTGAGTTGGCGATAGAGCTTGTAATGAAGCTGTCGAACCTCTTCATCCAAGGTGATTCCCAGCAGTAGTTGTAACCCTTTCTGTAAATCAACGATGGCTTCATGGTAGGCGGAGCAATTCATTAACCGCATACCTTCCTGCAAGTGTTGTAATGCTATTGGCCGTTTATCCATCCGGCCATGAATTCGCCGTTCCACTGACTTACGACTAATCCCTAATAGTTGTGCCGCTGCGGTTTTATTACCGGTAGTACGCTGCAACGCTCGGTCTATCAATAACTGCTCCACCGCAACGAGCTTATCAGCCCCCGGCAATGCCAGCATGGCATCAGCAAGCAGGTCAGATGACACTTTCACTTCGAGTTGTGAGGTTGGCATAAAGGTATCCAACACCTCACGCGTAATTAAATGGCTATCAGATAATGCCGCAAGCCTGTCGACCAGATTGCGCAATTCCCGCACATTACCCGGCCAGGGATACTGCTGTAAGTAAGACATAGCATGAGAATTGAAAACTAACGGGTGAGTTTGTAACCCTGAGAAATAGTCAATTAATGCGGGGATATCCTCCCTTCGCTGGCTGAGAGCAGGAATATCCAGAGTAATGACACCTAAGCGGTAATAGAGGTCTTCCCTAAAAACACCACTTTTTACCTGAGCAAGTAAATTTCGGTGAGTGGCAGCGACCACTCGCCCATTAAAGTGGCGAATATCGCTGCTGCCGATAGGCCGGAAAGTACGGGTTTCCAATGCACGCAATAGCTTAGGCTGCACTGACAGAGGCATTTCACCTATCTCATCTAAAAATAGCGTGCCATTACCGACCATTTCCAGATGACCACGCCGATCACCAGAGGCACCCGTAAACGCACCTTTAACATGACCAAATAGCTCAGCTTCAACCAAATGCTCAGGGATTGCGCCACAGTTGAGATCAATAAATGGAGCTGAAGGATTTTTGCTACGTTGGTGTATCAGTTGGGCAATAACTTCTTTTCCACACCCAGTAGGGCCACAAATCAGTAAAGTTTGTTGTGATGGCGCAACCCGGTCAACTAAACGTAAAAGTTGCTTAAATGCTGCGGATGAACCAATAACATTAATTGATGTTTTCTCATTACATACCATCATAACTCCCTCCTTGACACCAAGGATGGGGAATCAAAATCGAACCATCTGGAGGTGATTGCTGTGATTCAAAAAGAAATAAGACAAGTATCTATGCATGATTTTATTTAATTATATCAATCATATTTAGTATATTGGTCAGTGGGTAACACTGAGAAAATTACTTTTTGATTCGCCTCCAAAAAATGATCAATCAGAAACATGAATATATAACTGTAAGTTATCTATTGAATATTGCACATACCACAGCAAAGAATTCGATAAATTAGTGCGAGGGGTCACAGGAAAAGAATGTATAGATAGAAAGCGGGAGGATAAAAGAAAGTTATAAATGTACACCCGCTCATCTGTTATCAGTAAAGCGGGCATAGCGGAGGGCGTGAATTAACTCACGGCATCCTCTCCAGCAGCAACTGGCAACACCATGTAAGTTCCTGAGAAAACAGCACCAGCATCTTCATCACCGAATAGATTCACGTCTAACTGCACTCTGGCACGACGGCCACGGGCCAATCTATCCAGATCACCACTCAGGGAACTTAGCTCAGCCACAGCCCGGGGCCGACCAGTAACCGGCGCACTGTAACGAATGTGGGCATCAGCGAGAATAATCGTGCCGCCCAAATGGCGCTCACGCAATAATAGCCAAATCAAGCCCCAGCCCGTCAGGGTCGCCAACGAAAAAAGGCTGCCAGCAAATAAGGTATGGTGAGGATTTTGATTACCCGCCTCTGGCATGGTAGTGACAAAACGCTGGCCGGTATATTGGCTGATGCGCACCCCCATTTTTTCACTAAGCGGAATATGGTCGTACCAGGCTTGCTGCAACTGACCGCACCAATCAGGGCGATGCAGAATATCGTCCATGGTCACAACCGGTTTTATCATTAAAAAGTGGCGCACAGGTGTGGTTTGCGGGGCGGTTATTTCCCCCTGACTGACAAAGCCCAGCTTGGCGAAGAAATCTACCGCATCTTCACGCGCGCTACACACAACTCGCTTCACCCCTTCCTGCCGCGCAACTGACTCTAAGGTCATTGCCACCAGCGTTCCCAAACCTTTGGCGCGCACTGATGGGTCAACGGCCAAAAAACGAATCGCAGCCTCATTATCTGCATTGATATATAACCGCCCAATAGCGACAGGTTTACCCTGCTCATCCACCACCATTTGATGATGGGCCATCGCATCATAAGCATCTTTCTCTGAGCCAACCGGTTGGTGCAACGGCTTGCGTAACATTTCCCAGCGGAATTGATAATAATCTTTGAGTTCTTGTTCTGTTATGGGCACACGCAAGTGATACATAGAAGCATTCTCTTTTTAAAATTATCAATAAAATAACCCTCAGTTTTGGGCACTATTCTGCCTCTAGACCTGTAACCAGAAAGTCACTGGGCCATCGTTTACCAAACTGACTTTCATATCTGCGGCAAATAATCCCGTTTCCGTTTTTACACCACGCTCACGACACTGGGCAACAAAATACTGATAAAGCCGATCAGCTTCTGCCGGAACTGCACCACGGGAAAAGCTTGGTCTCATGCCTTTTTGCGTATCTGCCACTAGTGTAAATTGCGAGACGACTAGCACACTGCCACCAGCTTGCAGGACGTTGAGATTCATTTTGTCGTTCTCATCGCCAAAAATCCGGTACCCCAAAACCTTTTCACATAGACGCTGTGCTTTTTGCTCGGTGTCCTCTTGTTCGACCCCCAGCAATATCAATAATCCAGGCCCAATCTCACCAACAACATTCCCATCTACGACAACACTGGCGCTAAGCGCCCGTTGAATCAACGCAATCATAATGCCTTACATCTCCTGACTCTGGTTTTCCTCAATGACCACTTTAGACCGCTGTGCTCGATACTCACCCAAGGTCACGGTGATTTCTGCCCCCAGTAACACGATGCACCAACTCCAGTAAACCCAAAGGAATAAGATGGGGATAACCGCCAGCACCCCGTAAATCAACTGATAAGACGGAAACAGCGTGATATACATCGTGAATCCTTTCTTACCCAATTCGAAGAGCAATGCAGCCACCAGCGCACCAATAAGTGCATCCCGGGCGGGCACCCGTACTGTCGGAACCACACTGTACAATAACCAAAAAGAAACCCAGGAAATCAAGAGCGGAAATAGCCGTAATGTCTCATCAATCATGCTGTCTACCTGGGCATTTGCCAGCCATTGCAATGAAAGCAGATATGAGCTGATCACCATACTGGCCCCGACGAGAATTGGCCCTAATGTCAGTACCATCCAATAAACGGCAAATGAAAACACCAGTGACCGGTGAACCTTACTGCGCCAAATAATGTTAAGCACACTGTCGACGGAGTAAATCAGCAGCAGTGCTGTCACAATCAAACCGCAGGTGCCCACCACCGTCATACGATTTGAGTTGGCAACAAACTGCTCAAGGTAGTTTTGGATAATATCGCCAGTGGCAGGCATAAAATTGGCAAATATGAAGGCTTTCAATTTTATGCTGATATCAGCAAACATGGGAAAAGCCGCGAACAGAGCAAAAATTACAGTGACCAATGGCACTAGAGAAAGTAATGACACATACGCCAAATGCCCAGCCAGCATGGTTAACCCATCTTTATCTATTCGGGTGTAAAGCATTCGCCCGAACGTAATGTAGGGTTTTAAAGATGCAGATAAGCGAAAACGCAGAAAACTCGCCATGTTTATCTCTCAGTCAATACCGGTGTTTAGGCTCGGTTATGGGTTAGCGTGATATTTAAGGCTAACCCATTAACGTCTGGAGTAAGAAGTTATCAGGGAAAATAAGCAGGAATAACCTTTCGGTCTATGACATGAATTGCGGTGATACCTACAATTCTGGCTGCAACAACATTTGCTTCAACATCATCAAAGAATACCGCCTGCTCCGCCGGGATGTTTTCCGCACTCAGCACATGCTGATAAATTCTCGCTTCCGGCTTGCGCATGCCCAAATCCTGGGACAGATACATATGGTCAGCGGCGGCAGCCACTTCAGGGTAATGTTGGGGCCAGTAATTACAATGCAGCCGGTTAGTATTGGATAACACCACCACCCGATGCCCTTCCTGACGCAACTTTTGCATAATGGCGATCACTTCCGGGCGCAAAGCGACAAATACCGCCTGCCAGCCTTCGGCAAACTGTTCAAAACTTAGAGATAGCCCCATCTCATCACTGAGCTGGTGAGCAAACTCTTCATCGCTAATTTCACCGCGCTCATGCTGCTGGAAGACCTCGCCCATGGTAAACCGCTCACTCAACGTCGCCAGCGGGACACTGCTTAATTTGCTCCAAACGCCCAATACGCGTTTGAAGTCGATATCGACAATCACATTACCTAGATCAAAGATATACAGCATGGCGCTCTCCCAATTAGATGGTGAGTTTCACTGTAACGGGAAAAGGGAAAACTGAACAGAGAGAGGAAGAAAAAGGAGGGGTCAGTCAGGAAAAATAATATTTTACCGCAGCGGAAAAAAATAAAAAGTATCCCCAAAGGCATTGGAGTTGCAACAAGGCGGCAAGTGAATTCATCCCGATGAGCTTACACAGGTAAGTGATTCGGGTGAGTGAGCGAAGCTAACACAGTTGTAGCTTCAAGGACGAAGGGGATAGAACTCAGGGCGCTTTTCGCGCCCTAAGTATCAGCAGTACCAAGAAGAATTAACCTTCTTTAGGACCACGACCTGCACGCTTACGATCGTTTTCCGTCAGGTGACGCTTACGGATACGAATTGATTGCGGGGTAACTTCTACCAATTCATCGTCATCGATGAATTCCAGTGCCTGTTCAAGAGTTTTCTTCAAGAAAGGAACCAGAGTGGTTGCTTCGTCAGTACCGGATGCACGCATGTTGGTCAGTTGCTTACCGGTCAGGCAGTTTACAGTCAGGTCGTTAGAACGTGAGTGAATACCGATGATCTGGCCTTCATACACTTCAGTCGCGTGACCAATAAACAGCTTGCCGCGGTCTTGCAGTTTGTACAGTGCGAATGCCACAGCTTTACCCTGACCGTTAGAGATCAGTACGCCGTTTTGACGTTGGCCGATCTCGCCTGGACGCACATCATCGTAGTGACTGAATGTGGAGTACAGCAGACCAGTACCAGAAGTCATAGTCATGAATTCAGTACGGAAGCCAATCAGGCCACGGCTTGGGATCATATAATCCAGACGAATGCGACCTTTGCCGTCTGGAACCATGTCCTTCACGTCACCCTTACGCTCACCCATGGCTTGCATTACTGCGCCCTGGTGCTGTTCTTCGATATCCAGAGTTACGCTTTCAAATGGTTCTTGATTACGGCCGTCGATAACACGGTTGATAACTTTAGGACGAGAAACAGCCAGCTCGAAACCTTCGCGGCGCATGTTTTCGATCAGAACCGACAGGTGAAGTTCACCACGGCCTGATACGCGGAATGCGTCAGCATCTTCAGTTTCTTCAACACGCAGTGCTACGTTATGAATCAGCTCTTTGTTCAAACGGTCAAGGATCTGACGTGAAGTCACGTACTTGCCTTCTTTACCACAGAACGGAGAGGTGTTAACGCAGAAATACATGGTAACAGTTGGTTCATCAACAGACAGTGCTGGCAATGCTTCAACAGCATTCACATCACAGATAGTGTCAGAGATGTTCAACTCGCCCAAACCGGTGATAGCAACGATATCGCCAGCTTCAGCCATAGTTGCTTCGATACGTTCCAGACCCATATGGCCCAGTACTTTAGCGATTTTACCGTTGCGGGTCTTACCTTCGCTATCGATAACAGTAACTTGCTGGTTAGGCTTAACAACACCACGTTTGATACGGCCGATGCCGATAACACCTACGTAGTTGTTGTAGTCCAACTGGGAGATTTGCATCTGCAATGGACCGGTGCTGTCTACGTCTGGTGCAGGCACATGGTCGATGATTGCCTGATACAGCGGAGTCATGTCTGCCGACATATCATTGTGGTCTTCGCCCGCAATACCCATCAATGCTGATGCGTAAATGATAGGGAAGTCCAGTTGTTCGTCAGTGGCATCCAGGTTTACGAACAGGTCGAACACCTGATCGACAACCCAATCAGGACGCGCGCCAGGACGGTCAACTTTGTTGATAACCACGATTGGTTTCAGACCATGAGCAAAGGCTTTTTTGGTCACGAAACGGGTCTGCGGCATCGGGCCATCCATTGCGTCGACGACCAGCAGCACAGAGTCAACCATAGACATTACACGCTCAACCTCACCACCGAAATCGGCGTGTCCTGGGGTATCCACGATGTTGATGCGGTAGTCTTTCCAGTTAATGGCGGTATTTTTCGCGAGGATGGTTATCCCACGCTCTTTCTCCAAATCGTTGGAGTCCATTACACGTTCAGTTGCTTCAGCACGTTCACCGAACGTACCAGATTGTTGTAGCAACTTATCAACCAGGGTAGTTTTCCCATGGTCAACGTGCGCAATAATGGCGATGTTACGCAGATTCTCGATCACAGCTTTTTTGCCTCAGGCATTTAGAAATAGCGCGCTATTGTACACGTATTAAGCGAGGGACTAAACAAGATCACAAACTTCTCTTATAAACAACCTGACGGCGGTTAGTTTGTGATCCCTTTCACGGTGCAAAAATAGCCTCTCGGCCCACCTTTGCACCAATACAGTGCCCAACGACGCAAATGAAGCACCAAAATAGTGCAATATAACTATCCTGGTGCATACTGAATATCAGCAGGCCCCTATGATATGGCATAAACGGGGCGTTTGGAAAGTTGGCATAGATTTCGCAATAGACTTTATGACGCAGTTTAGCATGAATAACGGTCATGAAAAATCAGCATGAGCGTTAGCCTGAATAAAAAGATAACTGAACACCCAAACGATAATCGTTCCACGACGACTATGACAAATCCAGGAGATATAAGTATGTCCGCTGAACATGTTTTGACGATGCTGAATGAGCACGAAGTGAAATTTGTTGATTTGCGCTTCACCGATACCAAAGGGAAAGAGCAGCACATCACTATTCCGGCTCATCAGGTCAACGCTGACTTCTTCGAAGAAGGCAAAATGTTTGATGGCTCCTCGATTGGTGGCTGGAAAGGCATTAACGAATCCGACATGGTACTGATGCCAGACGCCAGCACCGCTGTTATGGATCCGTTCTTCGAAGATTCCACACTGATTATCCGTTGTGACATTCTTGAGCCAGGTACCCTGCAAGGCTATGATCGCGACCCACGTTCAATCTCAAAACGCGCAGAAGAGTTCCTGAAATCTTCAGGTATCGCAGATACCGTGCTGTTTGGGCCAGAACCAGAATTCTTCCTGTTTGACGATGTTCGTTTTGGTAGCAGTATCCGTGGCTCTCATGTCGCTATCGATGACATCGAAGGCGCATGGAACTCCAGCACCAAATACGAAGGCGGCAACAAAGGCCACCGTCCGGCAGTGAAAGGCGGTTACTTCCCAGTTCCTCCGGTTGATTCTTCACAGGACCTGCGTTCTACCATGTGTCTGACCATGGAAGAAATGGGCCTGGTAGTAGAAGCGCATCACCATGAAGTGGCTACCGCAGGTCAGAACGAAGTGGCTACTCGCTTCAATACCATGACCAAGAAAGCCGATGAAATTCAGATCTACAAATATGTGGTGCACAACGTGGCACACGCATTCGGCAAAACTGCGACCTTTATGCCAAAACCAATGTTTGGTGATAATGGTTCAGGCATGCACTGCCATATGTCTTTGTCCAAGAACGGTACTAACCTGTTCGCCGGTGACAAATATGCTGGCCTGTCTGAAATGGCGCTGTTCTACATCGGCGGTATCATCAAGCACGCAAAAGCAATTAACGCCTTGGCTAACCCAACGACTAACTCCTACAAGCGTTTGGTCCCAGGCTACGAAGCTCCGGTCATGTTGGCATACTCTGCCCGTAACCGTTCAGCTTCTATCCGTATCCCAGTGGTTGCCAGCCCGAAAGCGCGTCGTATTGAAGCACGCTTCCCGGATCCAGCCGCTAACCCATACTTGTGCTTCGCAGCACTGCTGATGGCTGGCCTTGATGGCATCATCAACAAAATTCACCCAGGTGATGCGATGGACAAAAACCTGTATGACTTGCCACCGGAAGAAGAAGCAGAAATTCCAAAAGTTGCAGGTTCACTGGACGAAGCGATGGCTGCATTGAACGAAGACCGCGAGTTCCTGACCCGTGGTGGCGTGTTCACTGACGACGCTATCGATGCTTATATCGAACTGCGTAAAGAAGAAATGGACCGCGTTCGTATGACTCCGCACCCAGTTGAGTTCGAACTGTATTACAGCGTTTAATTTTAGTTAGCCGTTTTTTTTGTTGCCGTGGAAACTTTTGGCCCATCTTCGGATGGGCTTTTTTCTCCACTTTTCGTTTTCGTCATATTTCCTCTGGCTCAGTCACGACTGAACCGATTAGGATGTATTCACCAAAAGAGTGCAGGAGTCTGCGTAATGGCAACAGGCACGCTGCCCGATGCTGGGCAGATCCTTAATTCTCTCATTAATAGTATTCTGCTATTAGATGATGATTTGGCTATCCATTATGCCAATCCCGCTGCGCAGCAACTTCTGGCGCAAAGCTCTCGTAAACTTTTTGGTACACCCCTGCCCGATTTATTAGGCTATTTTTCTCTTAATATCGACCTGATGCGGGAAAGTCTGATCGCCGGTCAAGGTTTTACCGATAACGAGGTGACCGTAGTTGTTGATGGCCGCGCGCATATTTTGTCGCTGACAGCACAATCACTGCCAGAAGGTTTTATATTGCTGGAAATGGCGCCGATGGATAATCAGCGTCGGTTAAGCCAAGAACAATTACAACATGCACAGCAAGTCGCAGCCCGTGATCTGGTTCGTGGGCTGGCTCATGAGATTAAGAACCCGTTAGGTGGCTTACGGGGGGCAGCACAATTATTGTCTAAAGCATTGCCTGATCCAGCATTGTTGGAATATACCAAAGTGATCATTGAGCAGGCAGACCGCTTACGTAACTTGGTTGATCGCTTATTAGGCCCACAACGGCCCGGTCAACACATCACACAAAGTATCCATCAGGTTGCTGAACGGGTTTGTCAGTTAGTCTCGCTGGAAAAACCGGATAATGTGACGTTAATCCGTGACTATGACCCAAGTTTGCCTGAACTGGCCCATGATCCAGACCAAATTGAACAAGTGTTGCTGAATATCACTCGTAATGCATTACAGGCTTTGGGGGGAGCTGGCGGCACTATTACGCTACGCACCCGTACTGCTTTTCAGATAACACTGCATGGTATGCGCTATCGTTTGAGCGCTCGCATTGATATTGAAGATGACGGTCCGGGCGTTCCAACGCAATTACAAGATACCGTGTTCTATCCGATGGTAAGTGGTCGCGAGGGGGGGACTGGCCTTGGCTTGTCTATCGCCCGTAATCTTATCGATCAACATTCGGGTAAAATTGAATTCAACAGTTGGCCAGGACATACCGAATTCTCGGTTTACCTGCCTATTCGCCAGTGAGGTTTCTATGCAACGAGGGATAGTCTGGATCGTCGATGACGATAGCTCCATCCGCTGGGTGCTTGAACGTGCACTGACTGGAGCAGGTCTGAACTGTGCAACCTTCGATACCGGTAACCAGGTGTTGGATGCACTCGCGACACAAACCCCGGATGTGTTGTTATCGGATATTCGCATGCCTGGCATGGACGGATTAGCCCTGCTGAAACAGATTAAGCAGCGCCACCCGATGCTCCCGGTCATCATAATGACGGCACATTCTGATTTAGATGCTGCGGTCAGTGCCTATCAGCAAGGGGCTTTTGATTACCTGCCTAAACCTTTTGATATTGATGAAGCCGTAGCTCTGGTTGAGCGGGCTATCAGCCATTATCAGGAGCAGCAGCAACCGGCACGCAGCCAACCCGCCAGCGGTCCAACCGCTGATATCATTGGCGAAGCACCGGCGATGCAAGACGTTTTCCGCATCATCGGCCGCTTATCTCGTTCTTCTATTAGTGTGCTGATTAACGGTGAGTCGGGTACCGGTAAAGAGTTAGTGGCCCATGCGTTACATCGCCACAGCCCACGGGCTAAAGCGCCGTTTATCGCGCTGAATATGGCGGCGATCCCGAAAGATTTAATTGAATCTGAATTATTCGGCCACGAGAAAGGTGCCTTTACCGGCGCGAATCAAGTGCGCCAGGGTCGTTTTGAACAAGCCGATGGCGGCACACTGTTTTTAGATGAAATCGGTGATATGCCATTGGATGTACAAACCCGCCTGTTACGCGTGCTGGCTGATGGTCAGTTTTATCGCGTCGGGGGTTACGCACCGGTCAAAGTAGATGTTCGTATTATTGCCGCTACCCACCAAAATCTGGAGCTGCGTGTTCAGGAAGGTAAATTCCGTGAGGATTTATTCCATCGTCTGAATGTGATTCGGGTACATCTGCCACCGCTGCGTGAACGTCGTGAAGACATTCCGCGTTTGGCTCGTTACTTCTTGCAAGTGGCAGCTAAAGAGTTAGGTGTGGAAGCCAAAAATCTGCACCCTGAGACCGAAGTGGCGCTAACCCGCCTGCCTTGGCAGGGTAACGTGCGCCAACTGGAAAACACCTGTCGCTGGCTGACGGTGATGGCTGCCGGGCAGGAAGTACTGACTCAGGATTTACCTTCTGAACTGTTTGAAACCAGCACGCCAGATGCTTCAGGTCAGCGGACGCCGGACAACTGGGCAACCCTATTGGCACAATGGGCTGAACGCGCCCTACGTTCTGGTCATCAGGACCTGTTATCTGAGGCACAGCCGGAAATGGAGCGTACGCTGTTAACCACGGCATTACGCCATACTCAAGGTCATAAGCAAGAAGCGGCACGTCTGCTGGGTTGGGGCCGCAACACCTTAACGCGTAAGTTAAAAGAGCTGGGAATGGAGTAGTTGGGAGAAAGAGAGTAATTCCTGCCTAAATTCCCCCTCAAGGTAATGTTGACCATTGAGGGGGAACATCATCAGATCACGCGTGAAAACTGCTGCTTGCGCGCCTGTTTCCGTAAATAGATATCGAAACACATACAAATATTACGAATCAGTAAGCGCCCGCGCGGTGTTACCCGAATGCCTTTATCATCCCGCTCCACCAGCCCATCTTGTTCGAAAGGTGCTAGTAGCTCAAAATCTTCAGCAAAATAATCTGCAAAACGAATACCATACTGCTGCTCAATCGGCTGATAGCTGATTTGGAAATTACAAATCAGCGTTTTAATCACATCACGGCGCAAGCAATCATCTTCAGTCATCGCCAAACCACGCCACAGCGCATTGCCACGCAGCTCCACGCAGGAATAGTAAGTCTTCAAATCTTTTTCATTCTGCGCATAGCTGTCACCCAACATGCTGATAGCAGAAACCCCCAAACCAAGTAAATCACTGTCGCCTTGGGTGGTATAACCTTGAAAATTACGGTGTAATTCACCTTCACGCTGCGCAATGGCTAATTCATCATCTGGCCGGGCAAAATGATCCATACCAATAAATTGATAGCCAGACTCAGTTAAGAAACTGATGGTGTGCTGCAAAATATCTAGCCGCTGTTCGGCGCTCGGCAGATCGGCATCTTTAATTTTACGTTGAGCAGCAAACAGACTCGGTAAATGTGCGTAATTGAACACACTCAGACGATCAGGATTCAGCTCTGCCACCCGTTTGAGGGTAAAAGCAAAACTCTCTGGTGTCTGTTTTGGCAAACCATAAATCAAATCGATATTGGTTGAGTTAAAACCAAGGGCTTTAGCGCGGGCAATCAGGGCAAAGATAAAATCCTCATCCTGCTCACGATTAACCAGCCGTTGAACCTCTTTATTAAAATCTTGCACCCCCATGCTTAGGCGGTTAAACCCCTCAGCACGCAGGTGATCAAGGACATCCAGTTCAATTTCACGTGGGTCCACTTCTATTGATTGCTCAGCACCGGGCAGGAAATCAAAGTTTTCACGCAACAGGTTCATCAGGTGGGTAATTTGTATTTTATTCAGGTAAGTGGGCGTACCACCGCCCCAGTGCATCTGGCTAACCTGACGCCCAACAAATAACGCCGCACGCTGGCGGATCTCTTTTTCCAAGACCGCCAGATACTCATCAGCTTTATGCTGTTGCCGCGTCACCAGCTTATTGCAGCCGCAGAAATAACACAGCTTATGGCAAAACGGGATATGCACATACAGCGACAAAGGCCGTTGTGGGTAACGCTTCACTGCCTGCTGAAAAGCAGATTCATTATAATCTTCACTGAATTCAAGCGCTGTGGGGTACGACGTATAGCGCGGCCCTGAATAATTATATTTTTGAATCAGGGATAAATCCCAAACTATAGCCTGCTCAGACATGTTCATTCCTTCCGATATTTGCGCCTACCGGGCCGGTTAGAGGGTAGATGTTTTCGTTGTCTGGCCGCAGTAGCACTGCGCAACCGCTTTCTTCGTTGCGACAGTAGCCATAGTTTACCCAATAACCACACTAGATAACATGTAAGCAGTAGGGCTATTATCGGGATCACCCAATTCATGGTTTAAAATGTATCTTTTGGGTTACCGCGTTTCAGCAATTGCAAAATGTCTTCCTGCTTTTCTTCTGGCGCTTCGTCATCTTCATCGTCGCCCAATTCAATACCCAATTGTTCCATTAGGGCATCAATACGATCCAACGTCAGATCAACATAAGCCTGATCTTCTTTGCTCAATACTTCATCATTATCCAGACGATCCAGCAATGCATCCAGACGCTCATCGTTTTCCAGCTTAGACAGCTCTTCTTCCGGCGTCAGACGTGGCTTAGCTTCAACTTTAGCCACCGGCTTAGTGGTTGGCTTAGCTTTAACCTTACTCTCAACCACCAGCGGCACAGGTACTTTACTGCCGATGCGTGGATCTTTCTCTTGAGTCTCGGACTGGCCCTTCTTATTGCTACCTTCTACATTGGTTCTCGCCCCTGAGCGATTGCCACTGTGTTTCTTCTGACGTTTACGCTCGCGAGCTTCGATATCAAGCTCTACACGGGTCTTTCTAATACGCTTAGGCGTCGCGGTGCCTTTCGGGGCCGCAATATTCGCGCGTGGTGCTTTATTTGGCTGCTTCATAACCTGTGCTCTTAAATGGGTAAATAAGTATGGGATCGGATTTAGTATAGGATTGGGCCGGAATCTAGCAGAAAGAAGAGAAAGAAAAAAGGCGGCAGATTAACCTGTCGCCCTTTTTCGCATCTTCTGCGGCAGGATATCCTTACAGCACACTCCCTGCACTGACATAACAACCGGATATCTCCCTCCTGCAATGCGCCATCCTTGCCATATCTGCGGCCCTCAAGGCAACTTAACCAGCGCGCCTGCCAGTATACCTGAACCCTCTTACTTGAAGGGTATAAAAGATAAACCCCCTTTTTTTTGCCTGATGCAGTTATAATCGCTGCATGTAAGCTATCTCTCACGGAGACGACAAATTTTGACTATTAGAAACTATAACTATCACATGACCCACTTCGTCATCAGTGCTCCGGATATCCGCCATCTGCCACGTGATGAAGGTATTGAGGTGGCATTTGCTGGCCGTTCAAATGCCGGTAAATCGAGTGCACTTAATACGTTAACTAACCAGAAAGGTCTGGCCAGAACCAGTAAAACACCCGGCCGTACTCAGCTAATTAACCTATTTGAAGTCGTTGACGGTATTCGTCTGGTTGACTTACCGGGCTATGGCTATGCTGAAGTCCCGGAAGAGATGAAACTCAAATGGCAACGCGCGCTGGGTGAGTATTTGCAAAAGCGTAACTGTCTGAAAGGATTAGTTGTGTTGATGGATATTCGCCATCCACTGAAAGATTTAGATCAGCAAATGATTACCTGGGCGGTTGCGGTTGGCACCCCGGTTCTATTATTGCTGACCAAAGCGGATAAGCTGGCTTCTGGCGCCCGTAAGGCTCAATTGAACATGGTGCGAGAAGCGATTATTCCATTTATGGGTGATATTCAGGTTGAAGCTTTCTCTTCTTTGAAGAAGATTGGCGTCGAAAAACTCCGGGAAAAACTAGATACCTGGTTTAACGAGATACCACCAGAAGTTATGATTGATGATTATGACGATGAAGGTGAGTAAGCGCTAACAGCAGCCCGCAAGGGCTGTTATCCCTAAGGGTGATGTTTTATATCGCCCTGAGTTAATACCTGGCAATAATACTTCCCCCCTAGAGTAAAAATCATCAAACCGTATTTTCACGGGTAATGCCGGGCTGTTTCCCTATCGGTTCGCGAAAAGTGCTCACAAATCCCAATAAAAAACGCCCCAGTCAATAAATGACTGGGGCGGCTAATATATAGCCAAATCCGATTACGTGAAGTAAAAGGTCTGAAAGATAGAACATCTTACCTCTGTACCCTACGTCTGTAACTCTACATCATTTTTTCGCGGGGCAAAAGAATTTTTTGTTGTATAGTTACACAAATTGGCACGATTCAGCGCACATCTTCCCCGCATAATGGCGGATAAATGTAGCTTAATTACATAAAATGCTTTATTTATCGCCACTTACCCACAAAGCTAGTGAGCCTGGTCCCAGTTATCACCAACACCGACATCCACCTTCAGTGGTACCGCTAGTTGCATACTCTGCTCCATCAGTTCACGAATCTTTTGTTCCGCGCTTTCCAATACACTTTCATGCACTTCAAACACTAATTCATCGTGTACCTGCATGATTACTCGCACCAATGGTTCTGGTTCCTGTTGTAACCAGGCATCCACTGCAATCATTGCCCGTTTGATAATATCAGCGGCGGTACCTTGCATTGGTGCATTGATAGCTTCACGTTCAGCAGCTTTACGGCGAGTTGCATTACGAGAATGAATATCTGGCAAATAAAGGCGACGGCCATCCAGCGTGGTGACATAACCTTGATCGGCGGCTTGCTTACGTGTGCGCTCCATGTATTCCAACACACCGGGATAGCGCTCAAAATAGAGATCCATATAGCGCTGCGCCTCTCCACGGGGAATGCTTAGCTGTCGCGCCAGACCAAAAGCGCTCATACCATAAATAAGACCAAAGTTAATGGCCTTGGCACTGCGGCGTTGTTCAGTTGTGACCTTTTCCAGTGGCATACCAAAGACTTCCGCCGCTGTCGCACGGTGGATATCTTTTCCCGCAGCAAATGCAGCTAATAGCCCTTTATCCTGCGACAAGTGCGCCATAATACGCAGCTCAATCTGTGAGTAGTCAGCCGCCATAATGCGATAGCCTTGGGGCGCAATAAAAGCCTGCCGTATACGACGCCCTTCTTCATTCCGCACTGGAATGTTTTGCAGGTTAGGATCACGTGAGGACAAACGCCCTGTCGCTGTCACCGCCTGGTGATAAGAGGTATGGACCCGGCCCGAAACTGGGTTAATCATCAACGGCAGCTTGTCGGTATAGGTACTTTTCAGCTTAGCCAGACCACGATATTCAAGGATCACCTTCGGCAACGGGTAATCTAATGCCAGCTCAGCCAACACTTCTTCATTAGTTGACGCGGCCCCGCCAGGGGTTTTCTTCAAGATGGGCAGTTTTTGTTTTTCGTACAAAATGGTCTGAAGCTGCTTAGGTGATGCCAGGTTGAACGGCTCTTCAGCCAATTCATGAGCCTGTTTTTCTAACTCATCAAGGCGGATAGTCAGCTCTTTTGAATGTGCGGCCAAGATATTCTGGTCAATCAAGACACCAGTGCGCTCGATGCGAGACAGAATTGGCAATAGCGGCATCTCAATTTCCTGGAATACCCGCTTTAACCCTTCACTTTGTTGCAGTTTTGGCCACAGCACCAGATGCAACTGTAGCGTAACGTCGGCATCTTCTGCGGCGTAAGGGCCTGCTTGTTCCAACGCAATTTGATTAAAGGTTAGTTGGTTCTTACCCTTACCGGCGATCTCTTCAAAGGTAATAGTTTTGTGGTTGAGATAACGTTCTGCCAGACTATCCATATCATGGCGACCAGCAACACTGTCTAAAACGTAAGATTCCAGCATAGTATCGAAAGCGATACCGCGCAGCTCAATGCCATAACGTGCCAGCATGCTTTGGTCAAACTTGAGATTCTGGCCAACTTTAAGGGCTTTATCGTCTTCCAGTAGTGGTTTTAGCGTGGCCAAAACCCAATCCCGGTCGAGCTGTGCAGGAGAGTCCAAATAATCATGCGCCAAGGGTAAATAAGCGGCTTCGCCTGGTGCAACGGCAAAAGAGATACCAATTAAATTGCTGCTAAGCGTATCCAGGCCGTCAGTCTCAGTATCAAACGCGAAAACCTCTGCTTTTTTGAGGCGCTCAATCCACTCTACTAAGGATTTCTCATCCAAAATGGTCTGATAATTTTCTTGTGATAGTACTGCGGTGACCTCAACCGCATCAGCTGGCTCTACTGCCACAAAAGCTTTATTACTTGTTTGTGCCGTTGGCCGATCTTTTTTACCGTCCAGCCATTTGCCCGCTTCTACATCCACTAACCAGCGCTTAAATTCATAACGGCTGAATAACTGATGTAATTGATCATCATCTGGGGGGGAAACTTTTAGCTCATCACAAGTCACATCCAATTCAACATCTGTTTTAATGGTGGCTAATTTATAGGAGAGATAAGCAACATCTTTATTCTGCTCTAACTTGGCTGACATGGTTTTGGCACCACGGAATGTCAGTGTGGATATTTTATCCAAATTACTGAACAGCGCATCCAGCCCACCCAAACCTTGCAATAAAGCTTGTGCGGTCTTTTCGCCAACACCTGGAACCCCTGGAATATTGTCTGAGGAATCCCCCATTAGTGCTAGAAAATCAATAATCAATTCAGGAGGAACACCATATTTTTCACAGACTTCCTGTGGCCCCAAAATAGCGTTATTCATTGTATTGATTAAAGTGATATTTGGCGTAACTAATTGCGCCATATCCTTATCACCGGTACTGATTAATACAGCATGACCTGCTTTTTCAGCTTCCTGCGCTAAAGTACCAATAACATCGTCGGCCTCAACACCGGAGACAACCAATAAAGGTAGCCCCATTGCCTTAACCATTTGGTGCAACGGCTCAATTTGAGCTCGCAAATCATCTGGCATCGGTGGCCGGTGGGATTTATAGTCAGCGAAAAGCTCATCACGGAATGTTTTACCTTTAGCATCGAATACTACCGCTACATGGCTAGGACGATATTGCAGCAATAGACTGCGCAACATGTTCAACACGCCGTACATCGCCCCCGTTGGTTCACCGCTGCCGTTGGTCAGTGGTGGGAACGCATGGTAAGCACGATAGAGGTAAGAGGAACCGTCAACGAGGATCAATGGGTTTTCTGCAATCTGGGCCATAGGGTTTCTTCATCTTTATTCAGCAAGGTCTAACGCTAAGAATGCCATAGCTGGCGACAAGAGACGAATTTTAGCGTCCATTGTTGTGCGAAAGAGAGCATTTTTACGTAGTGATCCTGAAGATCCAATCTGTGGATAACTTTGTGAGTAAAAGCATGTGCAGATTATATCTGCTCTGCTTATTTTTTAGAGGTAATATTTAAAATTATAATAATCATATAGT
>NZ_JAZGQA010000080.1:0-19394 GCF_048593855.1 Yersinia sp. 2542 StPb PI | reverse complement strand
GAGTATTGCTGGGAAATTAATCAGTTAAGTAGGCACTCAATAGACACATTTCCCANGANTGTTTGTTTATTGTTGATTTTCAAGGAAAAAATTATAAATTCTCTCTAGATCATCTAATTGTTTAACCTGGATTAATAATCTGCGCTGCTCTAAATCAATGACTAAAATTCCATCTTCAGATAAATTCATACTTTTTATTCGGCTATATTCAATAAAAGCATTAGCGTAGAAGAAACCGGTATTTTTAAACAATAATTTGGGCCAACGGATATAAGAGATATAAACCGCAATGAGCGCTAAACCCACTAATAAATAGGTGGTTAACGGTGCACCATTCGCCATGACATTATTGTAAATGAGGATAGCTATCAGTCCGACAAAGATGGCACAGTCGATTTTGCTTTTACGTTTTAAGTGAACTTGCAGTCGGGTCTTCCCTTTCATCATGTTCATGATGAATTCATCATAAATAGCATAAGCGAGCAGTAGGGCGATAAAAACAATTAAAACGAGATCAGTAACCGACATGCAACAACTCCCAAGATATACATCCCCATCATCTTTCAAACCACAGGTGTGTTGCTGCCACCTTCCTGCACTTTGAAATCTATTGGGCATTGGTATCTATCCTAAAAAAAACCGGGAGTAAACCCCCGGTTTTTACCAAATCTAATCAGAACATTAAGGTGCCAGGAAGCCAATCCAGTAACCGAAGATACCGATGGCGAAGAAGCCCATAATAATCCACAACGCGTTAACTTTACGACGTAATAGCCACATACAGCCGAACGTTAACAGTAATGGCACCAAACCTGGCATCAACTGGTCAAGAATGGTTTGCACCGTAGTTACTGTGGTCTGACCATTCTGATTGGTTATCTTGGATACCACCACCGGTATGTTGACGTGGGTCCACTTGTTAACCAAGGCCCCCATAACAAACAGGCCGAGGATAGACGCCCCTTCAGTCAGTTTTTGCAGCAGGCCACCGTCCATATCGCTGACGATATTGACGCCTTTTTTATAGCCATAGGCCACACCGTAATAACGGGTCAGCAAACGTACCAGGTTAAACAGTACAAAGAACAGCAATGGGCCAAGCAAACTGCCGCTCATTGCGATACCGGCACCGAGAGCTGCCAACACCGGGCGCACAGTACCCCAGAATATTGGGTCACCGACACCTGCCAGCGGCCCCATCAGACCGACTTTGATCCCGTTAATTGCCGCATCGTCAATCTCGGCACCATTGGCTTTCTGCTCTTCCATCGCCAGCGTTACGCCCAGAATTGGCGCGGCAACGAAGGGTTGGGTGTTGAAGAATTCCAAATGACGTTTGATTGCCTGCTTACGCTCTTCCGAGTTCTCAGGGTATAGACGACGGATCGCCGGCACCATTGAGAAGCAGAACCCCAGCGCCTGCATACGTTCGAAGTTCCACGACCCTTGGAAAAGGTTAGAGCGGATAAACACCCCGCGAATATCAGCAGGCGTGAGTTTCTTTTCACCAGTCGCTGTGGTTTTATCAAGCACAGTTGTTGTATCAACCATTTCTCTCACCTTTTCCTAGTCTAATTCGTTATCAAGGTCATTATTGGACGGGCCAGACTGTACAACCTGAGACTTGTTGTATTTAGGACTGAGCTGGATATAAAGAAGGGCCATAACCACACCAATAACACCCAATGCCACCAGGTTGAAGTTGGTAAATGCGGCGGTCACGAAACCTAAGTAGAAGAATGGCATCAGGTAGCCGGCACGCATCATGTTAATAACCATGGCGTAACCTACTACGACGATCATACCACCGGCGATATTCAGGCCACTGGTAACCACATCAGGAATCGAACTGAGCAGCATCTGAACTTCAGATGTCCCAACAGACAGGGCAACGATCAGGGCAGGGATAGCGATACGCATCGCCTGCAAGAACAGGGCTGAAATGTGGATCCAGGTTATCGCTCGTAGGCTGCCACGTTCGGCGGCTCCGTCGGCGGCGTGCTGGAAGGCCACAGTAATGGTACGGACGATAATGGTTAATACCTGACCGGCTGCTGCTAGCGGAATAGCCAGTGCGATACCTGCACCGATGTCTTGGCCACCTGCAATAACCAGAATAGTAGAGATAATCGAGGCTAACGCGGCATCAGGAGCTACTGCGGCCCCGATGTTCATCCAGCCGAGCGCGATCATCTCCAAGGTACCACCGATAATAATACCGGTTTTCATATCACCTAAAACCAGACCTACCAGAGTACAAGCGACCAGGGGACGGTGAAATTGGAACTCATCCAGAATGGAGCCCATCCCGGCGATACATGCAACTATGAATATCAGCACAATCTGAAGAGTTGTGATCTCCATTGTACTTCTCCTATGACCAAAAAAGCTGAGTAAAAATAACCGTGTTCCAAACAGAACAGGGCATTACCTTTCTACGTAGTTTTTAATAAAGCTATTTATTAAGTTTGCTGATTAAATCCATCATCTTGAGTCGGCTATCCGAAGAGACTTTCCGAACTTCCAGCTCAATACCACGGGCATTTAATTTATTAAAAGCTTCAATATCTTTTTCATCAACGGAGACCGCATTATTCACCTGGGTTTTACCCTGACGGAATGCCATACCACCGATATTGACTGACTTGATGTCTACACCACCCTCAACCATACGGACGACGTCAGTTGGGTTAGTAAATAACAGCATGACCCTGTCTTTGGCATATTTCGGGTTGTCATAGACGCGAATCGCTTTTTCAACATCAACGACGTGCGCGGTGACGCCGGGAGGAGCAACTTGCTTTAGCAATGTACTGCGCACTTTGTCGGCAGCAACTTCGTCGCTGACGACAATAATGCGGTTTACGTTGGTTTCTTTGGTCCAGCGGGTGGCGACCTGACCATGTATCAAACGGTCATCAATACGCGCCAACACAATCTTCATATGATCATTGGGACCTAAAGCGACGGCTGGGGCCGCGACTTTACGTGCAGCGGCAGGGGATTGCGGGTGAGTGGTAGCCACATCAGGTTCGACGGTTTTTAATGCTTTAACCCCCTCACGACCGGTTTGCACCGCGATGTTAACCAATTCAGCAAATGATGGGTTATCATCACGAGCCATAAAGGTTTCAACCAGCATCGGGATATTAACCCCGGCAACGATCTCATAATTTTCTTTATCAGTAACAATACGACTGGCAGCGTTAAACGGGCTACCACCCCAGGTATCAACCAGGAATATAACACCACTGCTGGTATCAAGCCCGGTCAATTTACCGTTGTATTTCTCAATCAACGTTTCGGCATTTTCACCGGGGACGAAATCGATATAAGCGACGTTAGCTTGCTCGCCTAAAATCATTTCAGCTGTTTTCAGCAGTTGTTCTGCCGCAGCCCCATGTGTGCCGATGATAATAGCTATACTCACTCGCTACCCCCTCTGTTAACTCAGAATTGAGTCCTAGCACGTAACAGAAAATCCAGTAATCACCCACAGCACTTCGGTATACATTGAATCTATTATGATAGTCACAATATCAGCGTACTGCTGATGATTTATTCGCAACACAAATGAATCGATTCAAGTAGGCCGCTTAATGTTGTTGGATGTGATTTATTTTAGTCAGTGAAAAAATAAATTATGTGACGCTGTTCATTTATTCGGACATGTTATGAATGATTTAGCTTACTTGGGTAATTAATCAACAGTTATATAAACGACATTGATGTATTCAGTTGGGCTGCTAGCGCCATATTAGACTTTTTGTGTTAACTATTTGTGTAATCGGTATAAAAATTGATTCATAACCACTTTTCGGCGAGGGATAAATTTCAGGTATAGAAAAATAGAAGCGCGGCTGATGATGAACCTTAAGGTGATGAGATGACTGTTTATCGTGGGTCAGGTAATAAATCCCCCTATGCTGATAAAAAAAATCCTGATAAAGTTAACGGCTCTATTAATTGTCAGGAGTTAAGGGCCTCAGCTCTCCCTATGGACTGTCACCGAAGTTACTGTTTATTTAGCGTTAATACCCAACCAGTGGGTTTAAATCTGGTTACTCAATCACGCACCTTTGCTGCGTACAATCTCACCCAATCTTTCTGCGTATCTATACTGACAACCGTGCTACGGCGTTTTGCTGTATCTGTTGCAGTGCGCACATCATCTAAATCGTGTTCTTATTTTCGGAGTCTGACATGGAATTTCTAATGGACCCCTCAATCTGGGCAGGGTTATTGACACTGGTGGTGCTGGAAATTGTTCTGGGTATTGATAACCTGGTCTTTATTGCCATTCTGGCTGATAAACTCCCCCCCAAACAAAGAGACAAAGCGCGAATTATCGGGCTGTCGCTTGCGCTGATAATGCGCCTGGGGCTGTTGTCGGTCATTTCCTGGATGGTCACGCTGACGACACCACTGTTTAGTGTCGGCAGTTTTAATTTCTCGGGGCGCGACCTTATTTTGCTGGTGGGGGGGCTGTTTTTGCTATTTAAAGCCACCACCGAGCTACATGAACGGCTGGAGGGTAACCAGCACGATGACAGTGCCAATCGAGGCTATGCCAGCTTCTGGGCGGTAGTGGCACAGATTGTGGTGCTGGATGCTGTATTCTCACTCGATGCAGTGATTACTGCGGTGGGGATGGTGAATGACTTGGCGATTATGATGACTGCGGTTGTCATCGCCATGGGCGTGATGTTGTTGGCATCGAAAACACTGACCCGATTTGTCAATGCCCACCCTACGGTGGTGGTGCTGTGTCTGAGCTTCTTGCTGATGATTGGCCTGAGTCTGATTGCTGAAGGCTTTGGTTTCCACATTCCGAAAGGCTATCTGTACGCTGCAATTGGCTTCTCTATTCTGATTGAGCTGTTTAACCAGATTGCGCGCCGTAATTTCATTAAGCATGAGTCACGCTTGCCAAGACGCCAGCGCACGGCTGAAGCCATCATTCGTTTGATGGGGGGGCGTCAGCAGCAGGAACCACAAAATGGTGACTCGCAACAGATGATACCTACCGAGGCATTTGCACAAGAAGAGCGCTATATGATAAGTGGTGTGTTGACATTGGCATCCCGCTCGATGCGTAGTGTGATGACACCACGGACAGAGATATCCTGGGTCGATTGTAATCGCTCACAAGAGGAGATCCGTGGGCAGCTCTTAGATACACCACACAGTTTGTTCCCGGTTTGTCGTGATTCATTGGATCAGATAATCGGCGTGGTTCGCGCCAAAGATCTGTTAGTTGCCATTGAGCGAGGTGACTCTATTTGTGAGTTCGCGGCGACAACGCCACCGATTGTGGTACCCGATACCATGGACGTGATTAATCTGTTGGGTGTATTACGCAAAGCAAAAGGCCGCTTAGTGGTGGTCAATGACGAATTTGGTGTGGTACAGGGTCTGGTAACACCACTTGACGTGTTGGAAGCCATTGCCGGTGAGTTCCCGGATGAAGATGAAACACCAGACATTATCACTGACGGTGATGGCTGGTTGGTGAAAGGGGGCGCGGATTTACACTCTCTGGAACAGGCTCTGGACTGTCAGGAACTGGTAAGCCCGACCGCCGATTATGCCTCACTCGCCGGGATGCTGCTGTCTCACTCAGGCCATATGCCAACCGCCGGGGATGTGGTTGAACTGCATAACCTGCGTTTTGAGATTATGGAGGTTTCGGATTACCGTATCGAGTTAGTGCGAATAACCAAACTGAATAACGAACTGGAAGAGTAAAACCGGTAATTATCAGATTGCTGAAGTGCCAGGGCCAACACGCCAGTCGTGTCGTAACGGCGTAGGTTTTAAATCTTGGCCCACCGTCTGGTAATGACAGCATTTACTATCAAAGAAAAGGGGAGCTTCGGCTCCCCTTATTGATCAATGCATCACTTACAAACGAAATTAATTACATTGCACTTTGATAGCCAGACCGCCACGGGATGTTTCGCGGTATTTAGCATTCATATCTTTACCGGTCTCAAACATGGTTTCGATAACTTTATCGAGGGAGACGCGTGGATCACTGGTGCGGCGCATCGCCATACGTGCAGAGTTAATGGCTTTTACTGATGCGATGGCATTACGTTCAATACAAGGCACTTGTACCTGGCCGGCAACCGGATCACAGGTCAGCCCCAAATTGTGTTCCATGCCAATTTCAGCGGCAATACAGACCTTTTCTGGGCTGGCACCCAGTAATTCAGCCAGACCTGCGGCTGCCATTGAGCAGGCAACGCCCACTTCACCTTGACAGCCTACTTCAGCGCCAGAAATAGAGGCATTCATTTTGTACAAAATACCGACAGCACCTGATGACAGGAAATAGCGGATAAAGATTTCCGGGGTGACCGGCTCAATAAAGTGGTCGTAATAGGCCAGCACTGCGGGGACGATACCGCAAGCGCCGTTGGTTGGTGCGGTAACAACACGCCCGCCCGCCGCATTTTCTTCATTAACTGCCAGTGCAAACATATTGACCCAATCAATAACGTTCATTGGATCACTGGACAGGCTATCGGAAGAGACTAGCAGGCGGCGCAATGCGGAGGCACGGCGCGGTACACGCAGAGGACCCGGTAATACGCCCTCGGTGTTCAGACCGCGATCAATACAGGCGCGCATGGTCTGCCAGATAGCGGTGAAATAGGCTTCAATCTCTTCTTTGCTGTGCATCGCCAGCTCATTCTGCATCACCATACCGGAGATAGACATGCCGGTTTGCTTGCAGTTTGCCAGAATTTCTTCAGCAGAATTAAATGGATAGGGCACGCTGACGGCATTTACCGCAGCTTTGCCGAAATGCTCTTCATCAACGATGAAACCACCACCGATTGAATAATAAGTTTTGCTCAGGACTTTCTCATCACCGGCAAAGGCGTGGATTTGCATGCCATTTTCGTGCAGTGGCAGATTATCGCTGCGGAACACCATTCCGCCTTCCCGTGGGAAATCAACTTCACGCAACCCATTGGCAAGCATCAATTTCTGGCTTAATCCCACATCACGGATAAAGGCTGGGATGCTGTCGATATCCACGGTGTCAGGCATATTGCCGGCTAACCCCATAATAATGGCGATATCGGTGTGATGACCTTTCCCTGTCAATGAGAGTGAGCCGTAAACATCAACGGCAACACGCGTGACAGATGGCATCAGGCCCTGAGTCACCAGCAAATCAGCAAACTCCTTGCCAGCTTTCATTGGCCCAACAGTATGAGAGCTGGAGGGACCGATACCAATCTTAAACATGTCAAAAACGCTAATCACGCTATAACTCCTTAACAACGCATTTTGTTATTCCCAGTGCATATGAATGTGACTGAGAATATCTATATTAAGTATAAGAGTTCTGTGGATAGCAGCAGGTTACTTCGCATGATAAATATTTAAACATGAAGTATTGCCATCACAGACCCTTGTTTATTTGGGTCCTACTGGTGTTAGCCGCATTGATTTGATGCCGCAACAGTTACATATCACGATCAATTTAGGGCTAAAAAACGATCAAAAACCATATGAAATTAACTACATATGGTGTCCGCCTGTGTTATCACCCACGAACTAAATCGAGAACAGCTTAGGATGACATCAGTAGCGCTCACTATCAGGTTTTAACCTTACATTTTTAGTGGTTTATAGTGATGAATGTTATTTTACAGATATTTCATAACGCTGACAGGCCAGTTTACAGTTTTTTTAAAATGGTTGTGCAGGGAAAATAGAGTAAAAATCGATGTGATGGGGTGATAGGGATCGCTTTATGCTGTAATTCAGCTTTTTTAGCGGCAACGCTGTGAGGTATGTCACTCATTACCCATGCTTGAGTGATGGTTTTAGATTAAATACTCACCTGTTGTGCCAGCCGCCGGATAATTGCCGCCGTCAAGCCCCAGACAAACTGGCTCTCATACCAAGAAAGATAGACCCGGTGATTGACACCTCCACGATGTATATCCAGAGAATAGTAGCGTGAAAGGCTAAGCGCCTCGTGTAAGGGCATTTCAAACAGACCAGCCACCTCTTCTTCATTAGCATGAAAGGCAATATTAGCGGGGATCAAACCAACAATCGGGGTGACCTGATAACCACTGGAACTGTCTAATGGCGCCAGTTGCCCGAGGACATGTACCGCCGAAGCAGGAATAGCGACCTCTTCTTGCGCTTCACGCAGTGCGGTATCAATCAGTGAACTGTCTTCCCTATCTGCTTTGCCGCCGGGGAAGGCGACCTGACCGGCATGTTTACGCAGATGATCAGAGCGCCGTGTCAGCAGCAAAGTAGGCTCTGGTCGACAAATTATCGGAATTAAAACCGCGGCATGGTGGCTATTGGCCGTAAAGCTGCCAGCTTGGGGCAGTTGCAGTTGAAACCGGCTGATAAATTCAGATAAAGTTTGCCCGATAAATAATTCACTCACAGAATGGCTCGCTTATAAGCTGTCTTTTTCAAAGCCAGGCATTTCCAGTTGCGGCAAAATGCGGGCGATTTTATCAAATGTTTCCTGATATTCAGCCTGCTCCTGGCTATCAGCCACAATTCCTCCACCGGCAGAACAATAGATTTTGCCGTTTTCGGTCAACAGCGTGCGGATGGTGATGTTGGTATCCATCGTACCACAGCAACTAATATAGCCAATGTTACCGCAATAGGCATTGCGCCGCTGTGGCTCCAGTTGTTCGATGATCTCCATGGCACGAATCTTCGGTGCTCCGGTTATTGAACCACCGGGGAAGCAGGCTCGAAGCAGCGCCGTCGCCGGGCATTCAGCAGGCAGGGTCGCGGTAATGGTGCTAACTAAATGGTGCACTGCCGGGAAAGGCTCAACGACAAATAACTCAGGCACCCGCACGCTACCGGGTTGCGCTACACGGCCGATATCGTTGCGCAGCAGGTCCACTATCATCAGATTTTCAGCCTGATCTTTCGGTGAGTTAGCTAAGCGTTCAGCCTGCAAGCGGTCCTGCTCGGGGTGCTCCAAACGTGGCAGTGTGCCCTTGATCGGGCGGGTTTGAATGTGATGGTTTTCCAGCCATAAAAAGCGCTCCGGCGAGACACTCAGTATGGCGTTGTATGGCAAGCGGATAAAGGCCGAAAACGGTGCGCGATTACTGCGACTCAACGACAGAAAGGCTTGCCATTCATCACCTTGATATTCAGCACTGAATCTCTGTGCCAGATTAATTTGATAACAGTCACCACTGTGTAGGTACTCTTGAATCTGGCGGAATTTTTCGCCATATTCCGCTCGTGACATATTGGCCTGCCATGGGCTGGTCAGTGTGAATGGCTGGGGAGCTTCAGGACTCTGTTGTTGCTGTAGCCAGAGTAGGCGCTGCTCGGCATCCCCGTGACACACCAGCGTCAGCTTCTGCAAATGATGGTCGGCAATCAGCGCCCAGTCATACAAGCCGACCGCCATATCCGGTAATGCGATATCTTGTTCGGCCAGTGTCGGCAACTTCTCAACTCGACGGCCCAGGTCATAACCAAATAACCCCAATGCGCCGCCCAGAAATGGCAGGTCGGGGTGTGATGGCAGTGGCAAGGCGAATTTATCGAGCTGCTGCTGTAATAAACAGAAGGGATCTGCCGGGGAGCAGACTCGGCCGTGCGCGCTGATTATCTCCGTTTGCTGGCCCCGGGTGGTGAGTGTTACCTGCGGGTCAGCGACCAATATATCAAAACGATTATGGGCATGTTCTGCGAATCCCGAATGCAGTAGCATTGCCCAGCTTTGATTGGCGAGTGGAGCAAATTGTTGGAGCAGGGCGTCAGGCTGATAAGGCAAGGCTTTGATGGTCAGGGATTTCTCACTCATGAGTCACTATTCTTTTCTTTCGGATGGACATATTGGGGGCGCGATGACGCAGTTCGCAGCGAGCCGCAGGGAAGATTAGCATAAATTGGCGGGCGGGTCGTCTGGGGCAGTCAATTCACCGCAGACCCGAATAAACAGGTATACTTAATCAATTATATGTTGGAGATGAATCAATGCTAGCGGGTATGCCTTCACTTTCCCATGAGGAACAGCAAGAAGCTGTCGAACGTATTCACAAATTCATGTCGGAAGGTATGAGCAGTGGTGAAGCGATCGCACTGGTGGCCGCAGAAATCCGTGAGCGGCACCAAGATGATCCACAAGCCATGGCTATCTTTGAAGATACTGATTTTGATGATCATGATGAATCTGATTATCGCCGTGATAATGAGCAAGATGCGGATGACATTGAGGATCCGTACGAGGGATAACCTCGGGATAGCAACGGATTAAACCCGCCGTTAATTGGCGGGTTTTTTTATGGGATAACCAGATGAACGGGCTGAGGGTTACCCACTGACCACGACAGCCGCTGCGGCTCGTTTCGCTACTTCGATGGCGGTAGTGATATCATCAGCGACGGCCAGCGCCACCCCTAAACGCCGTTTGCCGGCAATGTCAGGTTTACCAAATAAGCGAATTTGCGTATCACCAGCCAAAGCAGTTTCTAAGCCATGATAAGCAATATTCTGGCTGGTCAATTCAGGTAAAATAACCGCTGAAGCGGCCGCGCCATATTGACGGATAGTGCCAATCGGGAAACCAAGAAATGCCCGGACATGTAATGCGAACTCAGACATATTTTGTGAAATTAACGTCACCATGCCGGTATCGTGCGGGCGCGGTGACACTTCACTGAAAATCACTTCATCGCCACAAACAAATAATTCCACGCCAAATAAGCCATAACCGCCGAGAGCTTTCACCACCTGAGACGCGATCGCTTTTGCACGCGCCAATGCGGTCTCACTCATCACCTGTGGCTGCCAGGACTCACGGTAGTCGCCATCTTCCTGACGGTGGCCAATAGGCGCACAAAAATGGATGCCATCAACAGCATTGATTGTCAGCAGGGTAATTTCAAAATCAAAACGAACCAAGCCTTCAACAATCACTCTGCCACCCCCGGCGCGGCCACCTTGTTGGGCATAATCCCAGGCGGTTTGCAGTTGATCAGCATGGCGGATCAGGCTTTGGCCTTTACCGGAAGAACTCATTACTGGCTTAACGATACAGGGATAACCCACTTCACTAACGGCCTGACGGAATGCGCTATCAGTGTCGGCGAAACGGTAGCTAGAGGTTGGCAATTGCAGGGTTTCTGCCGCTAAACGGCGAATGCCTTCACGGTTCATCGTCAGCCGGGTTGCCTCGGCACAAGGCACGACCCGTTGGCCTATCTTCTCGAGTTCAACCAGCATATCGGTGGCGATAGCTTCTATTTCCGGCACGATATAGTGCGGTTTTTCCTGTTCGACCAACTGTTTCAGCGCCGAGCCATCCAGCATATTAATGACATGGCTGCGATGGGCAACATGCATGGCGGGTGCATCTGCATAGCGATCCACGGCAATCACTTCCAGCCCCAGTCTTTGGCATTCGATAGCCACTTCTTTACCCAACTCGCCAGAGCCAAGCAACATGACACGGGTAGCGCCTGGGCGCAGAGCGGTTCCAATAGTTAGCATAGTTAGGTACCTACATCAGTGGGATAGTTGCACATTTATTTGTCGCGCGATCAATTTTACGGGCGCCAGTATACGGCAAAATGGCAACGAAAACGATTGCGTATCTGGCGAATGGCAGTGAGTCGATATCAATATATGCGCAGCGCATTGCGTATTTGGTCTGTTTTTTGCGGTTTAACTCCGGCAATGCCCCCATTTCTGGTATTATCGCGCCAAAATCTTGCGCTTGCCTTCAGGCTGTCGCTGCCATTCCATCCAGTTATAAGAGTTACTGCCGTGAGCACAACTTCCTTTTCTTCCCTGACGCTGCCTGCTGAGCAGTTGTCCAATCTTAATGAACTTGGCTATACCGAGATGACACCGGTACAGGCCGCGGCTTTACCGGCAATCCTCAACGGGCAGGATGTCCGGGCGAAAGCCAAAACCGGCAGTGGCAAAACTGCGGCATTCGGTATTGGTTTACTCGATAAAATTGCGGTCGGTGAGTTTGTTACCCAGGCATTGGTACTGTGCCCGACCCGCGAATTGGCTGATCAGGTCAGCAAAGAGTTGCGCCGCTTGGCCCGTTTCACGCAAAACATTAAAATCCTGACCTTGTGCGGTGGCCAACCGATGGGGCATCAATTGGATTCACTGGTACATGCGCCACACATTGTTGTGGGCACGCCGGGGCGTATTCAGGAGCATTTGCGTAAGAAAACACTGGTACTGGAAGATCTTAAGATTCTGGTATTGGATGAGGCTGATCGCATGCTGGATATGGGCTTTACCGATGCCATCGACGATGTCATTGCCTATACCCCGCCACAGCGCCAAACCCTACTGTTCTCAGCCACCTATCCGGTCGGTATCGAACGAATCAGTGCGCGAGTTCAACGCCAACCAATCAATGTTGAAGTTGATGATGGCGATGAAGTTCCTGCCATTGAGCAGGTGTTCTTTGAAACCACCCGCGAAAAACGTTTGCCGCTACTGATATCAGTTCTCAGTCATTATCAGCCGAGTTCTTGTGTGGTTTTCTGTAACACCAAGAAAGATTGCCAAAGTGTCTATGAAGCATTGGAATCTCGTGGAATCAGTGTGCTGGCTTTGCATGGTGACTTAGAACAACGTGACCGTGATCAGGTGCTGGTGCGTTTTGCCAACCGCAGTTGTCGTGTGCTGGTGGCAACCGATGTAGCAGCCCGAGGCCTGGACATTAAAGATCTGGCGCTGGTGGTTAACTTTGAGCTGGCCTTTGACCCAGAGGTTCACGTGCACCGTATTGGTCGTACTGGTCGGGCAGGGATGAGTGGTCTGGCGGTTAGCTTGTGTACACCACAAGAGATGTCCCGCGCGCATGCCATTGAAGATTATCTGCAAATAAAACTGAAATGGACCCCGGCGGAACAGGTGAGCCGTAGTGCTAACGCGATGCTAGAGCCTGAAATGGTCACGTTATGCATTGATGGTGGGCGCAAAGCAAAAATTCGTCCAGGTGATATTTTGGGTGCTTTAACCGGTGAGGCCGGTCTGACCGCCGCTGACGTCGGTAAGATTGATATGTTCCCAGTCCATGCCTATGTTGCAATCCGTAAAGCCAGTGCCAAACGTGCCTTACAGCAATTACAACAAGGCAAGATTAAAGGCAAAAACTGCAAAGCCCGTTTATTGAAATAATTACACGAAGGGGAGATGACTGTTGCATCCCCCCGACAACTCACATTATACTGTTTATATGTACAGTTACTTGTGGGCGTGAAAGACATGAAAAGGACATACAGCAATGGCCGTTGAAATAAAATTCGTCGTGGTAAGACAGGGTGAGGAAAAAATGACTTTCACAACCAAAAAAGAAGCCGATGCTTACGATAAAATGCTGGATTTGGCTGACAATTTGTCTGAGTGGCTGTCACAGGCTCCCTTAACCCTTGAAGAAGATCAACGCGAGGCGCTGAGTTTCTTCCTGGCAGAAAATAAAGAGGCTTTGGGGCAAATTCTTCGAGGTGCTAACCCTGCGGCTCCTGTCGATGGGCAAGCAAAAGTGAAAGCGGAAAAGAATGTGCCAGAGAAAAAAAACAAATCTGAAGAAAATCAAGCCGCTTAATTTGCCAACTTTCAGCAGAAAGTGAAAAAGGGATCTAAAATGAATCGTGAAATCACCTTCTTTAGCCGATTTGAGGCGGATATTCTGGCAGATCGTAAGACGATCACCATCCGGGATAGCAGTGAATCCGATTTCCGCCCAGGGGAAACCTTGCGCGTATGTCGCAATGAAGATGGCGTATTCTTCTGCCACATTATGGTCAAATCAGTCACGCCAATCACGCTGGAGGCACTGTCTGACCGTCATGCGGAGCAAGAAAATATGTCATTGGATGAGCTGAAAAAGGTGATTAAGGAGATCTATCCTGGGCTGGAACAGTTTTATGTGATTGAATTTACGCGGTGTTAATTAAACGGCGTTATCATTATTACCCTGCAACGCTGTTCACTCTGTAACCTACCTTTCAATCATCGTTCCTGCCATAGGATAGAAATAATAATATTTGGAGGAATGATGAGAAAGACAGGATTAGCCTTGGTATTGATCACTGCATTGGCGGGTATCACCAGTGGTGTACAGGCCCAAGAGCCGCGAGTAGCGAAATTACCTGCTTGCCCCGGTTTAAACCAATCTCAGGTAGCAACGCAGGTTAAGCGAGATTTTCTGCAAAACAGAATTACGCGTTGGGAAGCGGATAAGAAACAATTGGGTACTGATAGCCCGGTGGTTTGGATTAGCGCGGTAGACATTACAGGCCAGGATGATGTCTGGCAGGTTCCAATGACTGTTCGTGGTAACAAAGGTGACAAAACCTACCAAGTGGTACTTGACTGCAAAGCTGGCAGCATTACCTATAATGGCCCTAAATAGGTATACCTCTCATTAGTAATTGACTCAAATAGGTCTGGGTAGAATAACGTCTGCATAAAGTTAATTGCTGCCAAACAGGTGCTGGAGGAAACGTATCTGGTACCTGTTTATCCCCCCTCACGGCGGATACCCTCTCAGGTCTCTTTTATAATCATATTTATCATTTAATTAGCTCCCTTCAGCTAAATTATAAGCATATGCTGGTACTTGGCATCCACAGGTAATCGTGTCACTCTCGCGTTAACGAACACAGATGGATAACTCAACCAATGACCATACCTCCAAAGGCCGATAAACGCCCTTATCCAATAACTATGCACGGCGATACCCGTGTAGATGACTATTATTGGCTACGTGATGACCAGCGTACTGACGCCGATGTTCTGAACTACTTGCAAGCTGAAAATGATTTCACCAACGCAGTGTTGCAGCCACAGCAACCTTTGCGAGAAACCCTGTATCAAGAGATGGTTTCGCGAATTCCGCCACAGGAAGAATCAGTCCCCTATATCCGCAACGGCTATCGCTATCAGACGCGTTTTGAGCCGGGTAATGAATATGCTATTTACGTGCGTCAACCGGTTTGGGCTGATAGCAGTTGGGAAACGTTATTGGATGGCAACCAACGGGCAGCGGACAGTGAGTTTTATACCTTGGGTGGGTTGGATGTTAGCCCGGATAATCATCTATTAGCGGTTGCAGAGGATTTCTTATCGCGTCGCCAATATGATATCCGGGTGAAACATTTGCAAAGTGATGTTTGGCACGAAGAAGTTATCAGCAATACCTCAGGTAGTTTTGAGTGGGCCAATGATTCAAAAACGCTCTATTACGTGCGCAAACATGAAAAAACATTACTGCCTTATCAAGTATATCGCCATGTAGTAGGAACCGACCCTCAATTGGACCAACTTATTTATCAGGAAACCGACGATACATTTTATGTTGGGCTGGAAAAAACCACCTCTGAACGTTTCATTGTTATTAATCTGAGCAGTACCACTACATCTGAAATCTTGTTGCTGGATGCTGATAAGCCTGAATCCGCACCACAGATGTTTGCACCGCGCCGTAAAGACCATGAATACGGGTTGGACCACTATAAGCAACATTTTTATTTACGCTCAAATAAAGATGGCAAGAATTTCGGTTTGTACAAAATAGCCGAAGAAGGTAAGGAACAACGTGATTTTGCCGATGAATCTCAATGGGTGTCATTAATCGCGCCAACAACTGATGTTATGTTGGAGGGCTTCAGCCTATTTCGTGATTGGTTGGTAGTGGAAGAGCGTAGTGAAGGGCTGACGCATTTACGACAGATTCACTGGGCCACTGACGAAGAGAAATACATTACTTTTGATGACCCAACCTATGTTACCTGGCTGGCTTATAACCCCGAGCCAGAAACAGAATTGCTGCGCTATGGCTACTCCTCTATGACCACACCAAGTTCAATGTTTGAACTTAATATGGATACAGGTACGCGCCAGCTACTGAAGCAGCAAGAAGTGAAGAATTTCACCCCGGAAAAGTATCGCAGCGAGCGGATATGGGTCACTGCAACCGACGGCGTAAAAGTGCCGGTTTCATTGGTTTATCACCAAGATCACTTTGTTTCAGGCAGTAATCCACTGTTGGTTTATGGCTATGGCTCATATGGCAGCAGTATGGATCCCGCATTCAGTGGTAGCCGATTAAGCCTATTGGATCGTGGTTTTGTCTTCGCTCTGGCTCATATTCGGGGCGGCGGAGAATTGGGGCAGCAGTGGTATGAAGACGGTAAATTGCTCAACAAGTTAAATACTTTCAACGATTTTATCGATGTTACCAAAGCACTGATAACTGAGGGTTATGGTGATGCTAACCGTGTATTTGCCATGGGAGGCAGTGCTGGTGGCTTGTTGATGGGGACGGTCATCAATCAGGAACCCGGGTTATATAAAGGCGTAGTGGCACAGGTGCCGTTTGTTGATGTGGTAACCACAATGTTGGATGAATCGATTCCTCTCACCACTGGCGAGTATGATGAATGGGGCAACCCGAACGATAAGGCGTATTACGACTATATTAAGCAATACAGTCCTTATGATCAGGTAAAGGCTCAGGATTACCCGCACATGCTGGTGACTACCGGCTTACATGATTCACAGGTTCAATACTGGGAACCGGCAAAGTGGGTCGCCAAGCTGCGTGAAATGAAAACGGATGACCACCAATTATTGCTCTACACCGATATGGATTCAGGTCATGGCGGTAAATCAGGCCGTTTCAAAGCGTATGAAGACATCGCTTTGGAATATGCATTCATACTGGCTTTGGCTTAATCTAGTCAGGGATATTACGTCAGGTAATAGGTCAGGGTATGGCGCATATCTGGCGTAAGGTCAGTTATTGAAGCTAACATCCAACGCAGATAGTCCGGGTCTTGCCGGGCTATCTGTTCAATGCTTTTGCCCCGGTATTTCCCAAATTTAAATGTCTGTAATAACAGCGGCTGCTGTGTCATCTCGGCCATTTGTTCGGCGTTCCAACCAGAGTCTTGCATAATGCGCTGTAATAGCGCCGCAGTGACATAGCAGTCGTATAAAGCACGATGCGGGTATAGATTATCCGGTACTGAAACATTCAGTCGCAAAGCGTAACGCAGATATTGATTACTGTGCTTAATGTCAGGATAGAGCATTCGTGCCAGCTTAAGCGTGCAAATCCATTGGCCGCCCATCTCCGGTAATACCCCACGATCAAAAGGCGCATTATGGGCAACATAATATGGGCTGCCTTGATATCTTCTAATCGCAACCGCAATTCGTGGTTTGCCTTCGACCATTTCTTCAGTGATATGGTGGATTACCATCGCATCAATGCTGATTGGTCGGTCTGGACTAATCAGATCACTCATAGGGTTAGCCAATGCTCCATCAACTAAATCAATAGAAGCAACCTCAACAATCCCACCGGCTAAACCACAGGTTTCGGTATCGATAACACGAAAATACATTTCTATCTCCCACCGACTATTGCTAAATAATAGCAACAAAAAACCCGCCTAATATGGCGGGTTGACTGACGAGACGAAAAGCCCGTTTATTCTGCGCTGGTAGAAGATGACTTCTTAGCGCGTTTCTCCGCTTTTTTCTCAGCTGGAGTTTTTAGTGGCTTTTTCTTCGCGTTCTTTTTGCTGTCCATTCCCTTACTCATGGCTTGCCTCTCTTTACCTTCGGTTAGGTTGGTACGCCCACCTATTAACCACCTTATGAGGGTAAGTTGCAAGGAGATAAAGCATCAATGCAATTAATCTATTGTTTAACAACAGTATTATTAAATCTTAATCTATCTTGTTACCGTTTAAATCGTGTTATCCCGAGGATATAACTGCGCAGAATGCATTGAGATATGGCGTAATTATCGCCAGTTGGAGGAATTAATTGGCTGATTGGCGTAAATGTGATGTTTTATCGTTGACCCTGCGTGCTGTATAGGCTTTGATAACTTTAATGTCTAATAACAAACATGGAAAAATAATGGAACAATTACGTGGGCTTTATCCAGCGTATGAACCCTACGACAGTGGTTTATTAGACACCGGCGATGGGCATCAGATTTATTGGGAACTCTGTGGCAACCCAGAAGGTAAACCAGCTGTATTTATACATGGTGGACCGGGAGGGGGTATTGCACCTTATCACCGGCAACTTTTTAACCCTAAAAAATATAAAGTGCTGCTGTTTGATCAACGTGGATGTGGTCGTTCAAAACCCCACGCCAGTCTGGACAATAATACAACCTGGCATTTGGTCGATGATATCGAACGGCTACGCAAAATGGCGGATGTAGATAAGTGGCTAATCTTTGGTGGTTCATGGGGCTCAACACTCGCATTGGCTTATGGTGAAACACACCCCGAACGGGTCAGTGAGATGGTTCTGCGTGGAATTTTCACACTGCGCAAAAAAGAGTTGAATTGGTACTACCAGGATGGGGCCTCTCGTTTTTTCCCAGATAAATGGCAACGTATACTTTCCATTTTATCGCCAGAAGAACGGAGTGATGTTACTGCTGCTTACCGTAAGCGGCTGACATCACCTGACAAGGCGGTACAACTGGAGGCTGCCAAAATTTGGAGTTTATGGGAAGGTGAAACTGTTACATTATTACCGACCAAAAGCTCTGCTTCCTTTGGCGAAGATGATTTTGCTCTGGCCTTTGCCCGTATTGAAAATCACTATTTTACCCATCTAGGTTTTTTAGACAGTGATAACCAATTGTTGGATAACGTGACACGTATTCGTCACATTCCAGCAGTTATTATTCATGGTCGATATGATATGGCGTGCCAGCCACAGAATGCCTGGGATTTAGCACAAGCCTGGCCAGAGGCTGAATTGCATATTGTCGAAGGTGCTGGGCATTCCTTTGATGAGCCAGGAATTCTGCACCAGTTGATTCTGGCTACAGATAGATTTGCGCGTAAGTCATAATTGTCTTATTCGGTTCACTCCCGCAACTTGATACCTGCGGGAGCTTTTCGTCGCTTACTTTATCTTGGGCTCATAGGGTAAACGTGAGAATTTAATTGATTCAGCACGGTAGTGAGCTAAGCGTTGTAAAAAATACTCACGCAGTTCTTCCGGCTGTTCCCGGGCGATCATTTCAGCAATCACTGGCATATTGTAACGCTCTTTAAACGCCACGCCTGAAGCGGCTAAATCAACATTCATTTTTGCCGTTTCTTCGTCAGAAAGCTCCGTCAGATTATATCCCATCGTTTTCTCCTTCTTAGGCTGTGGGGGGTATGGCGCAAAAGGTAATGCAGGTAACGTGGATTGGCAAGTAGCGGATGTGACCAAACCATCACATTAATCGGTTATCTGTATTGGGATAATATTAATACCCACTGTAATTAATTATTACTTTAAGGTGAAAATCAAATAATAATCATTCCCTTTAGTATTTCGTCGGTAATGTGAATGATTCTTAT